>DASQMY010000261.1:0-2859 GCA_035645255.1 Mycobacteriales bacterium | reverse complement strand
GCGGGGCTGACCGTCGCCAGCGAGCTGAAGCGGCGCGGCCGCACGGTCGCCGTACTGGAGGCGGGTCGGGTGGCGGCCAGCGTCACCGGTCACACGACCGCCAAGCTGACCGCGCTGCACACCCTGAAGTACGACCACATCGGCAGGCACTTCGGGGCGGAGAAGGCGCGCCTGTACGCCGACTCGCAGCAGGCGGCGATCGAGTACGTCGCCGCGCGGGTCGAGGCCGAAGGCATCGACTGCGACTTCGAACGCACTCCGGCCTACACCTACACAGTCGACCCGGCCGAGGTGGAGCAGGTGCAGGCCGAGGTCGCCGCGGCGCGGCTGGCCGGGCTGCAGGCCAGCTACGTCACCGAGAGCGAGCTCCCCTACGGCTTCGCCGGCGCCATCCGGGTCGACCAGCAGGCGCAGTTCCACCCCCGCCGCTTCCTGCTGCACGTCGCCGCGCAGATCCCAGGCGACGGGTCGCACATCTACGAGCAGACCCGCGTCACCGGCGTCGACGAGGGCTCGCCCTGCCGGGTCACGACCGCGGGCGGCACGGTCGTCGCCGACCACGTCGTCATCGCCACGCACTATCCGATCCTCGACCGTGCTCTCTTGTTCAGCCGGCTCGAGCCGCACCGCGACGTTGTCGTCGCCGCGCCGATCGACGCGGCGGCCGCGCCGCTCGGGATGTACATCAGCACCGAGTCCAACACCCGGTCGGTCCGCACCGCGCCGTACGACGATGGCCGCCGGCTGCTGATCATCACCGGCGAGCCGTTCAAGCCGGGCCACGAGGACGACGTGACCGGCCGCTACGCGGCGTTGACCGCGTGGACGCGGGAGCACTTCGGCGATCTGGACTTCACTCACCGCTGGTCGACGCAGGACAACACCTCCACCGACCGGGTCCCTTACGTCGGACCGCTGCATGTCGGCGCCAAGAACACGTGGGTCGCGACCGGCTTCGGCGGCTGGGGCATGAGCAACGGCACCATGTCGGGGCTGCTGCTCGCCGACCTGATCACCGGGGTCGCCAACCCGTGGGCGCCGCTCTACGACCCGCGCCGGATCAAGCCGTTGACCGAGGCGAAGAAGTTCGCGAAGGCCAACCTCGACGTCGCGAAGCGGTTCGTCGGCGACCGGCTGCACAGCGACAAGGTCGACACAGCCGACGACATCGCGCCCGGCCAGGCGGTCGTCGTACGCGTCAAGGGTGAGCAGACCGCGTGCTACCGCGACGAGGCCGGCACGCTGCACGCCGTGTCCGCGGTGTGCACCCACCTCGGCTGCATCGTGGCGTTCAACGACGCGGAGCTCAGCTGGGACTGCCCCTGTCACGGCTCGCGCTTCGACGTCGACGGCGCGATCCTGCAGGGACCGGCCAACAAGCCGCTCGAGCGCCGCGGGCCGGACGCGCCGTGACCGGGGGCCGCACGCTCACCGGCTGAACGCTCCGGCGCTGGTCAGCTCCTCGACGGCGGCGGGCAACCCGGCCAGCGCCGCGCGCAGGTCGTCCGGGCGGGCGATCCGGTGGGCGTTGGCCGCGACGTAGCAGCGGATCGCCCGGTCGAAGGTCTCCGCGCCGACCCGTGACCGCGCGGTCAGCAGCGCGCCGGCGCCCTGCCCGTAGACCGTCTGCTGGTAGTCGGCCGAGTCGCGCGCGTCCCAGAACGACATCGGCGCACCGACCTTGTCGAGCGCCGCCGGGTTGCGGTGCGCGCCGACGTACTCGTCGCTGCGGTTGAACAGCGCCTCGGCGTAGGTGGCGAACGCCTCGTCGAGCCACGGGTCGCGGGCCTGGTTGTTGCCGACGAGTCCGTAGAACCACTCGTGGCCGACCTCGTGCGCCACCACGATCCGGTTGGCCTGGCCGCCGAGCAGGATGACGCCCGGGTACTCGATGCCTCCCGTGATCCCCGGGATGAGCGCCAGCGAAAGCCGCTCGTAGGGGAAGGGGCCGAACCGCTTCGCCATGTCCTCGACGCTCCGCGTCGCGAGGCCGACGACCTCGTCGACGTCGCTTGACCCGGCGGGGCCGACGCCGTCGGCGGACAGGCCGACGACGATCGGCACGCCCGCCGCGCGCGCCTCGACCAGCTTCAGCTCGCCGGCGACGACCGCGACGTCGCGTACGGACCTGGCCTGGAACGTGTGCAGCGTCCGGCCGATCGCGCCGTTGCGGGTGGTGACCGGCTCGCCGGTCGCGAGCACCTCGTCGCCGGTCGGCACGTCGACCGTGAGGCTGCGCAGCGCGAACTCCTCGCTGACCTGCCCCTCACCGGGCGTCTCGGGCGCCGGATCGACCTGCCAGCCGACGCCGCGGACCCAGGCCAGCATCGGGTGCGCCGACGCCCACCACGCCGTTCGGGGGCTGTGACCGAGCCGGTCCGCGATCACGCCCGGCAGGTCCACCGTGAAGCGCAGGCCGACGTCGATCCGTCCGGCGGCCGGACGCCGGCGGTCCAGCGGGATGCGCAGCAGGGTCCCGCGCGTCTCGGACGGACCACCGCCGGCGGTGATCCGCGTCGGCGCAGGCCGGCCGTCGATCGTGGCGCGCTGAACGCGCAGCACCGCTCCGGCCGGCGCGGTCTGCGGACCGTTGGGCCACAGCCGGAAGACGATCTCGGTGACCGGCAGGTCGGGGGTGAACGCAACCGTCTGCACGCCGGTCAGCCGGCTCCGGTCGCCGGCGAGCGAGAACTCGAGCGACACCACGGGCCGGCCCGGGTCGGGCGCCCGGTACGCCGCCGGGCAGGCCGCCGCTGCAGTCGGAGTCGCCGCGGTGGTGGGCGACCCGGTCGGGACAGGCGACCCGGTCGCGGACGGCGTCGGCGTGCTGGTCGGGGTGGGCGACACCGAACTGGTCGG
>DASQMY010000260.1:0-12969 GCA_035645255.1 Mycobacteriales bacterium | reverse complement strand
GAACCGGCCGAAGTAGCCCGGCGCCGGCCGGACCACGGCGACGCCGCCGACCAGCAGCGAGTAGGCCGTCTTGACGCCGTGCGCTAGCAGCGCGACGGCCAGCGCGGCCGACGCGTCGACCCCTAGGACGACCATCGCGCTGGTCGCGGCCGCCTCGTACGAGCCGATACCGCCCGGGGTCACCGCCACCGTCTGCGCGGCGATCGTGACGGCGGTGACGGCGATCGCGTCCGCGACCGACAGGTGTACGCCGACCGCGCGGGCCGCCTGCCACATCACCACCGACTCGAGCACCCAGGCGAGCGTCGCGGCCAGCGCGACGCGGGCACCGGGCAGCCGGACGTCGCCGCCCACGCGCCGCTGGCGGACCAGCAGCAGCGAGGCGAGCGCGAGCCCGACGACGAGCAGTGCCGCGACGGCCCAGACCCAGTCGCCGACGAGCGACGCGGTGAGCCGCGGCGCGGCGACGACCGCCAGCGCGAGGACCGCGATCAGGTCGGCGGCGCGCAGCGCGACCGCCGACGCGACGAGCGGCGGCGCCGGCAGCGACGTGCGCCGCAGCACGCTGGTCACCCGCAGCGCCTCGCCCAGGCGCAGCGGCAGGACGTGGTTGCCCAGCAGGGAGACGTGCAGCGCCGCCCACGCCTGACCGAAGCCGAGCGTCGGCAGCACCGCCCGCCAGGCGGCCGCCCGCAGTGCGAACGCGCCGGCGTACAGGACGAGTGCTGCCAGCAACCCGCCCGGCGACCCGGCGGCCGCCCGCCAGGCGGAGGTCAGGACCGCCCCGTCGACGAGCCGCGACAGGTAGACGACGGTCGCGGCGAGGACCACCAGCCCGACGACCAGCCGGGTGCGGCGGAGCAGCGCCCGGGCGCCGTCGAGCGGCCTAGCGGGCCCGGCAGTCGGTACGGCGGTCATGTCGCGAGGCGTCCGGTCTGCTGAGTTGAGATCGAGGTTAGGGCAGGTTAACTTGACCGTCCTTGGCCGCCAACCCCGGAGGGAACCGTCGTGGCCGTCGTCGTGACCGGTGCCGCCGGGTTCATCGGCCGACAGCTGGTCGCGGCACTGCGCGGCCGCGGTCAGGACGTCGTCGCAGTCGACCGACGACCCTGCTCCCCGGCCGCCGGGGTGCGCAGCATCGAGGCCGACCTCGTCGCCGACCTCCCGGCGGTGCGTGCTGCGCTGTGGACCGCCGACGCGGTGTTCCACCTGGCCGGTTGCCCCGGCGTCCGCGACGCAGCGGCCGACATCGCGCAGCGACGCCGCCGGGACAACGTCGTCGCGGCGGCGGTCGTGCTCGCCGCGACCCCGCCCAGCACGCCGGTCGTCGTCACCTCCTCGTCCTCGGTGTACGGCGGCGCGGCCGCCGGCGGGTGCCGGGAGAGCGACCGGCTGCGCCCGCGCGGCGGATACGCGCGGACCAAGGTCGCCGTCGAGCGGCTCTGCGCGGCGCGGCTGCGCAGCGGCGGCCACGTCGCGATCGCCCGCCCGTTCACCGTCGCCGGCGAGGGACAGCGCGCCGACATGGCGCTGGCCATCTGGCTGGAGTCCGCTGCCCTGGGAAGGCCGATCACCATCCTCGGGTCGCCCGCACGCACTCGCGACGTCACCGACGTACGCGACGTCGTGCGCGGGCTGATCGCCATGGCCGACCGGCGGGTGACCGGACCGGTCAACCTCGGCACCGGCACCGGGCACCGGCTCGACGCGTTGACCGCCGCGGTGCTCGCGGTGACCGGAGCGCCGGTCGACCTGGTCGTGGCTGCTGCCGGCCGCGACGAGGTGGCGGACACGCTCGCCGACACGACCCGCACCGGCGAGCTGCTCGGCTTCGTCCCGCACACCGACCTCATAGCGCTGGTACGCCGGCAGGCCGCCGCCGCGGGCATCGGCGGCGACCGCGCGGTGCCCGCGGCGGAGTGCGTGGCGGCGGCGCGGTGACCGTGCCCGCACGCCGGCTCCGCTGGGCGACGGCCCTCGTCGCGCTGGTCGCGGTGCTCGCCTCCGGTGCGGGCATCGGTGTCCGGTCGACCTTCGGCGGGCGGGCCGCCGTCGACGAGCCGGAGTACCTGCTGACCGCGCTCAGCCTCGCGGAGGACCGCGACCTGTCCATCGCCGACGAGCTCGCCGCCGAGCGGTGGCGCGACTTCCACGACGCCGAGCTGCCGGTGCAGACGGCGGTCCTGGACGGCGGCCGCCGGGTCAGCCCGCACGACCCGCTGCTGCCGCTGCTGCTGGCGGGCTCGATGCGGCTCGGCGGCCTGGTGGCCGCGAAGCTCACCATGGCGGCGCTGGCCGGGCTGCTCGCCGCGCTGACGCTCTGGGTCGCCGTTCGCCGGCTCGCGGTGCCGCTGGGCACGGCCACCTGCGTGGTCGCGGTCGCCTCGGCCACCGCGCCGCTCGGGGTTTACGGCCAGCAGGTCTACCCGGAGCTCCCGGCTGCGCTCGCCACCGTGACGGGCGTGGCTGCCCTGACCGGCCCGCTCGGCCGCCGCGGGCTGGTCGCGCTGGGGCTCGCCGTCGTCGCGCTGCCGTGGCTGTCGGTGAAGTACGTCCCGGTCGCCGCCGCGCTCACCGGCGTCGCGCTCTGGTCGCTGCACCGGCGGGGCGACCGCAGCGCCGCGCTCGCGCTGGCCGGCACCTTGGCCGCCGCCGGCGCCGGCTACCTGGCACTGCACCAGCTGCTGTACGGCGGGTGGACCGTCTACGCGACCGGTGACCACTTCGTCGAGTCCGGGGAGTTCGGGGTCGTCGGGTTCTCGCCCAACTACGTCGGCCGGTCCAGCCGGCTGATCGGGCTGCTCGTCCACCGCGGCTACGGCCTGGCCGCCTGGCAGCCGGCCTGGCTGCTCGTCGTTCCCGCGCTCGGCGCGGTCGCCGGGCTGGTGTGGCGGTCGCGGCGCACGGATCGTCGTACCGAGCCGGTGTGGGCGGGTGCGGTCGTGCTGCCGCTGGTCGCCGGCTGGCTCAACGCGACGTTCGTGGCGCTGACCATGGACGGCTTCTGGTGGCCGGGCCGGCAGGTCGTCGTCGTCCTCCCGCTCGCCGTCCTGGTGATCGCCTGGTGGCTGCCGCGCAGCAGTCCGCTGGTCCGGCGCCTGGCTGCGGTCGCGGCCACCGCCGGCGCGCTCAGCTACGGCTGGCTGCTCGTCGACGGGTACGCCCGCCGGCTCACCTGGGTGAGCAGGTTCGAGGAGGTCGGCAGCCCGGCGTACCACGCGCTCCGCCCGCTGCTCCCCGACTACCGCAACCTCGGAGCCGGGGCCTGGGCCAGGCACGGCGCCTGGCTGCTGGTCATCGCACTGTGCGCCGCCGCCGGCTGGCGGTCGGCGCTCCCGCTACTTCCGCAGCACGACTCGACGCACGACGAAGGGAAACCCGATGAAGGCACGAACGTCGATCAAGCTGGCCGCCGCCGCGCTCTCGCTGACGGCCGCGCTCGCCTGCAGTGACGACGGGTCCGGCACCGGCGGCTCGGGCTCCGGTTCCGGGTCCGGCTCCGGCTCCGGCAGCGGTGCGACGAAGGAGACGACCACCCCCGCCACGACCCCGGCGGCGAGCCCGACCGCGAGCCCGTCCGCGAGCTGACCTGCACTGATTGTCGCGCCCGCCGACGGCTGACCCTAGGGTCGGACACCACGCGCCGCGCGGATCGGGGAGGACCGTCATGTTCAGCAGGTTCGGTCGGCTGGCCTACCGGCGGCGGCGGCTGGTGGTGGTCGCCTGGCTGCTGGTGGCGATCGTGGCCGGTGTCTTCGGGACGGGCGTGTTCGGCCGGACCAGCTCGGACCTGGACGGCGGCGCGGACAGCGAGTCGGTCGTCGCCGCTGACCGGCTCATCGACGCTGAGACGACGCGCAGCGACGAGCGGACCGGCATGCAGCTCGCCGCGATCGTCGACGGTCGCAGCCCCGACGACCCGGCGCTGCAGCAGAGCATCGCCGGTGCCGCGGAGCGGATCGGCAACGTCGACGGAGTACTCCGGGTCGTGCACGCCGCGGCCGCGCCACCGGAGGCGCGCGCGGTGCTCATCAGCGCCGACGGTCGTACGACGATCGTGCAGGTGACGCTGAAGGCGGACCTCGCGGACGACGTGCGGCACCGGGCGATCGACGCGTCGATCGCGCAGCTGCGGACCATCGACGCCCCGACGGTGCGGATCGGCTCCGAGGAGTTCATCAGCGACGAGTTCAACGAGCAGTCGGAGAGGGACCTGCAGCGTGCGGAGTTCGGCTCCATCCCGGTCAGCCTGATCGTCCTGGTCTTCGTCCTCGCCGGAGTCGCCGCGGCACTCGTGCCGGTCGTCGTGGCGATCTTCAGCGTCCTGGTGACGTTCCTCGTGCTGTTCCTGCTGACCTTTGTCACCGACCTGTCGATCTACGCCATCAACGTCGCGATCATGTTCGGGCTCGGCCTGTCGTTCGACTACGGGCTGCTGATGGTCAACCGCTACCGCGAGGAGCGCGCGGCCGGGCGCGACATCGCCGCGGCGGTCGAGCGGACCACCGCGACCGCCGGTGTGACGATCGGCTTCTCCGCGCTCACCGTCGCGGCGGCACTGTCCGGGATGCTCGTCTTCGACGACCCGATCCTGCGCTCGCTTGCCTACGGCGGCATCGCGACGGTGCTCGTCGCCATGGTCGCCGGCGTGACACTGCTGCCTGCGCTGCTGGGGCTGATGGGGCGGTGGATCAAGCCGGCGAAGGAGCGAGGATCGGACCACGGCTACTTCTACCGGCTGTCCCGGCTGGTGCAGAGGCGCGCGGTGCCGGTCGTCGCGATGACGTCCCTGCTGCTGATCGCGAGTGCCCTGCCGTTCCTCGGGGTGAAGCTCGAGGGCGAGGACTACCGGATGCTGCCGCGCGGATCGGAGACGCGGGCGGCGTACGCGCTGCTGCACGAGAAGTTCCCGGGCGTCAGCGACGACCCGATCGTCGTCGTCGGCGACGTCGTGGTCGACGACCGCAGGGCCGCCCAGGCGATGCAGGCCATCACCGCCATGCCGGGTGTCGAGTCGGTCCGGCCGCGCGACCCGGCGCGCTACCCGGCGGGCCTCACGGTCGTCGAGGTCGTCACCACCGGTCCGAGCGGCGCGGACGTCGCGCAGCGCGTGACCAAGGACATCCGCCGCGCGGACTTCGGCTTCCCCGTGCAGGTGACCGGCGAGGCGGCGTACCTGGTGGACTACAAGGACTCACTCGCGTCAAGGATGCCCTGGGCGCTGCTGGTGATGGGCCTCGCGACGTTCGTGCTGCTGTTCCTGATGACCGGGTCGGTGCTGGTGCCGGTCAAGGCGATCGTCATGAACGTGCTGTCGCTCGGCGCGACGTTCGGTGTGCTCGTCTGGGTGTTCCAGGACGGCAACCTGTCCGGGCTGCTCGGCTTCGAATCGACCGGTGCGCTGCACGTCGTCGTGCCGGTGATCGTCTTCATCTTCGCCTTCGGGCTCTCGATGGACTACGAGGTCTTCCTGCTGTCCCGGATCAAGGAGATGCACGACGCGGGCTACGACAACGACGACGCCGTCGCCATCGGGCTGCAGCGCAGCGGCCGGATCATCACCGGTGCCGCGCTGCTGATCGTCATCGTCTTCGCCGGGTTCGCGGCCGGCGAGCTGATGATGATCAAGCAGATGGGCGTCGGGCTCGCCGTCGCGGTCATCGTCGACGCCACCATCGTCCGCTCGCTGCTCGTGCCCGCGACGATGAAGCTGCTGGGGGAGCGCAACTGGTGGGCTCCGGCGCCGCTGCGCCGGATCTACGACCGGTTCGGCCTGCACGAGCCGCCGAGCGAGCCCGCGACGCCCGGCGAAGTCCGCATCACCGCCTGACCGGCGCGTCTAGAGTTCGGCGGTATGCGCCGCCTCCTCGCCGCTGTCGTCGCGGTCGCTGTCTGCGCCACCGCGTGCTTCGGTGACGACGCGAAGCACGACTCGGCAGGCAAGGACGTCAGCGGCGCGATCCGGGTGCAGGTGTCCGGCGGCGCGAGCGAGATCGCGGCGTACAAGGGACTGGCCGCGGCCTTCCAGAAGAGCCACCCGCGCACCAAGGTCAACGTCGCCGCGGTCGCCGACGAGGGCGACCACGTCGCCAGGCTCGCGACGGCGCTCGCCGGCAGCAACCCGCCTGACGTGTTCGTCGTCGACCACCGGCGCTACGCGCCGTTCGCCGAGCGCGGCGTGATCGAGCCGATGGGTGAGCACCTCGGCCCCCTGGACGACGACGACTTCGCCGAGCAGGCCATCGACGCGTTCACGTACAAGGGCAAGCTGCAGTGCCTGCCGCAGAGCGCATCGAGCGCCGTCGTCTACCTCAACACCGCGCTGTTCGCGGCGGCCGGTGTCGCCGCGCCGAAGCAGGGGTGGACGGTCGCCGACCTCGCGAGCACTGTCGACCGGCTCGCGGCCAAGGGCGTCAAGGACCCGATCGGCTTCGCACCAAGCCTACGGACGCTGGCGCCGTTCGTATGGAGCGCGGGCGGCGAGATCGTCGACGACAACGCCGACCCGACCAGGATCGCGCTGGGCTCGGCACCCGCGCGGGGCGCGCTGGAACTGCTGATCTCCTTGGAGCGCAAGGGAGCCGCCGCAACCGACCGCGCCGCCGGGGCCGCCGGGGGCGCCGAGACGCGGTTCGCCCGCGGCCAGGTTGCCATGCTGATCGACTCGCGGCGCGCCGTACCGGCGCTGCGCAAGGCGAAGGTCCCGTTCGACGTCGTGCCGCTGCCGGTCGAGCGCGAGGCCGCGACGCTGTTCGTGTCCGACGGCTACTGCGTCGCCAAGGCCGCGAAGAACCAGTCGCTCGCCCAGGAGTTCGCCCGGTACGCCGTCGGGTCGGTCGGCGGCAAGGTGCTCGCCGCCTCCGGGCTCACCGTGCCGTCGCTGACGTCGCTCGCGAGCAGTCCGGCGTTCCTCGATCCGGCTCGCGCGCCGAAGTCGGCGAAGGTCTGGCTGGACGCGCTCCCGACCGCGCGGCGACTGCCGGACTCCGCCGCGTGGCACGCGGCGGAGGAGGTGGCCGACGGGATCCTCGCGCAGGTGTTCGCGGGCAAGCTCCCCGTCGACCAGGCGATCGAGCGGATCTCGGCGGACACGGCGCGGGAGTTCGCGGAGCGCCGCTGAGCGCGCCCCGTGCTCGCCCGAGCCGCGAGCCGCGCCCCTCGGCTGAGCCGAAGCTCCCGGCTGCTCCGCCAAGATGATGAACCTGGCACGATTCCATGATCAACTGAGCACGAATTGATCATGGAATCGTGCCAACATGATCGACGAGCCCCGTGTCGCGCGGGGTCGCGAGCCGGGAGGGGCAGCTGGTGGTGCGGCTGTGTTGTTGCGTCTCAGCGCCGCGGTTGTACATCCGGCGTCCCGGGTACGAATCGCTACAGCTTGTTTCGTAAACCTGCCCAAAAACGGACGAAAGGGAGATGGTGGCCGCCGGTCATGCAGGCGAGTCCACAGCTCCGGTGCGCCGCCCGCCGGGCCGACCGCGGGATGTCAGCGCCGACCACGCGATCCTGTGGGCAACCCTCGAGCTGCTGTATCTGCGCGGCTACAGCGGTCTGACGGTCGACGACGTCGCCGCGCGGGCCGGCGTCGCCCGGACGACTGTCTACCGCCGCTGGCCGTCGAAGGAGGTGCTCGTGGCGGCCGCCGTCTCCGACCGCGCCGCGTCGACGTTCACCATGCCGGACACGGGTACGACCCGCGGCGACCTCGAGGAACTCGTCCGGCTGGCCGCGTCGGCGTTCACCGGCGCCACCGGCGTCGTCATGCGGACGCTCATCCGCGAGGCCGGGCAGAGTGAGCTGCTCCGCGCGCTCGTGCAGGGCATCGTCAGCTCCCGCCGCGAGCTCTACCTCGACGTGATCGAGCGCGGCGTCACGCGCGGCGATCTGCCGGCCCACCTCGACCGCGAGCTGTTCATCGACCTGCTGATGGGGCCGGGGTGGATCCGGCTGGTCATCACCGAGTCACCGATCCCCGACAACCTCCCGGCTCAGATCGTCGAGCTCGCGCTGCACGGCGTACTCCCGCACTGACGGCGTTCTCCCGCACTGATGTCGCAGTCCGCCTCGGCGGCCGCCGCCACACAAACCGCAAGATGGACCCTCCATCTTGCGCGCGGAGCGAAAGATGGAGGGTCCATCTTCGCCCGGTTGCTGGCACGAGCTGGCACGTGCTGGCACAAGCGGGGGCGGGCGCTGGTGCCGGGGCGGGGCGCTCGGCGCCGGGGTAGATTCGGCCGCCGACTCCACCACGATGAGGAGCTGACCCGGTGCAGGTCGCGGACGTGATGACCCAGGCGAGCGTCGTCGAGTCGCCGACCGACTCGCTGCGTTCGGCGGCTGAGGCGATGTGGCGTCAGCAGACCGGCTCGCTGCTCGTCATGGACGGCGACGTGCTCCTCGGCATCGTGACCGAACGCGACATCATGACGGCGATCGCCCGCGGCTGGGACCCGGAGCAGGCCGCGGTGAGCGACGTGATGACCTGCGAGATGCTGACCATCGGGCCGGAGACGTCGCTGCACGAAGCCGCCCGGCTGATGGCGGCGCGGTGGATCCGCCACCTGCCCGTCGTACGCGACGGCGACGTCGTCGGCGTCGTCTCGCAGCGCGACCTGGTCGGTGTGTTCGCTGCGCTGTCCCGCGATCCGGAGGGCGTTGCCTTGCCCGCCGACGAGCTGGTGCGGGCGCGGCGGCTCGTCCGCATCGAGCATGGCGACCTGGACTGACGGCCCGATGTCCGAGCCCACCCTGCCCGACCCGGCGCCCGACGACAGCGACATCGGGTGGGGCGACGCCAACCACTCGCCGTACGACGACGACCGGCGCCTCCTCGACGACCGGCCGCCGCACCACGAGCCGCGCGACTGAGCGCTCCCGCCCTGCAGAGACCACCCTTCTGGGTGAACCGCCGGCCGCGCCGCGTGCCGAAACAACGAATGTCCGCCGAGCAGACATCGGCGGGCAGGTCAGCGCCTCTGCCACCCCACAGGACGCCCGACCGTACGACGGCTCGCCGTTCCCCCGGACGGCCCGCCGCGCTCGACGGCTCGCCGTTCCTCCCGGACGATGCGCCGCGTACGACGGCTCGCCGTTCCCCCGGACGGCCGGCCGGCGCGTCGGGCCGCTACCCCCAGGCGGTACCGACCTCCCGATGACGGGGCCGCCTGCTCCCCCGGGCGGCGGCCCCGCCGGAGCCTTCAGGCCCGACGGCATCCGTGCCGCCGGGCCTGCTCCGTCTGCGGGTTAGGGTCGTGGTCCTGTGCTCCAGTGACCGACGACCAGCGGAGGCCCGCGTGCTCGACGAAGCCGACGTCCGTGCCGTGCTCGATGCGGCGCTCGCGACGGGTGGTGAGTGGGCCGAGGTGTACGCGGAGCGGCGCGACTCGACCTCCATCAGCATCGACGACCGGCGGATCGAGGAGCTGACCAGCGGTCGGGACCAGGGCGCCGGCGTACGCGTCGTCGACGGCCCGCAGGCGGCCTACGCCTACACCAACGTGCTGACCCGCGAGTCGCTGCTCGAGGCGGCCCGCGCGGCGGCCGCCGCGCTCAGCGGGCAGCGCCAGGCGTCGGTCGTCGACCTCACCCGCGTGCAGCCGACCGCCGTGCACCCGGTGCTGCGCAGCCCGTCCACCGTGAGCAAGGCCGACAAGGTCGCGGCGGCGCGGCGCGCCGAGGAGGCCGCCTGGGCGGTCGGCAGCGGCGTGCGGCAGGTCGCGGCGTCGTACGCCGACGTGGTGCAGCGGGTGTTCCTCGCCAACTCGCATGGTCACCTCTCCGACGAGACCAAGACGCGCACCCGCCTGGTCTGCCAGGTGGTCGCCGCCCGCGACGGCGTCGTGCAGACCGGGTTCGAGGGCCCCGGCGGGTCGATGGGCGCCGAGCTGCTCGACCTGAACCCCCCCGAGGACGTCGGCCGCCTCGCCGCCGAGCGCGCGGTGCGGCTGCTCGACTCGATCCCTTCACCGGCCGGCGAGATGACGGTGGTGCTCAACGCCGGTGGCGGCGGCGTGCTGTTCCACGAGGCGTGCGGCCACGGGCTGGAGGCCGACGCGATCGCCAAGGACACGACGGTCTTCGCCAAGCGAAAGGGCGACCGCGTCGGATCCGCGATCTTCAACGGCATCGACGACGCCACGGTGACCAACGGCTGGGGCAGCTTCGGCTTCGACGACGAGGGGACGCCGGCGCAGCGCACGGTGCTGTTCGAGGACGGCGTGCAGAGCGGCGAGATGAGCGACCGGATCAGCGCCGGTAAGCTGGGCACCGCGCCGTCCGGCAACGCGCGCCGCCAGTCCTACGCCCACTTCCCGATCCCGCGGATGAGCAACTCGTTCATCCTCCCCGGCGCCTCCGACCCGGCCGACATCCTCAAGGACGTCAAACGCGGCCTGTACGCCGAAGGGCTCGGCGGCGGCCAGGTCAACCCGGCGACCGGCGACTTCGTCTTCGGGATCACCGAGGCCTACCTCGTCGAGAACGGCGAGCTGACCAAGCGGGTGCGCGGGGCCAACCTGATCGGCAACGGGCCCGAGGCGATCTCGCAGATCGACGCGGTCGGCACCGACTTCGACGTCAAGCAGGGCATGTGCGGCAAGGACGGCCAGTGGGTGCCGGTGTCGTTCGGCACGCCGACGCTGCGCATCGCACGGCTCACGATCGGGGGGACGGGCGAATGAGCGGGCTGCTGGAGCTCGCGCGGCGGGTCGTCGTCCAGGCGAAGAACGGCGAAGGCGTCGAGGCGTTCGCCGTGCACTCGATCGCGACGTCGGTATCGGTCTTCGAGCAGGAGGTCGAGCAGCTCTCGTCGTCGGAGACCCGCGGGCTCGGCGTACGCGTCGTCGTCGACGGCCGGCTCGGCTTCGCCTCGACGTCCGACCTCAGCGACGAGGGCCTCGCCTACGCGCTGGTCGAGGCGCGGTCCAACGCCGAGCTGGCGACCGAGGACGTGGGCAACGTCCTCCCTCAGCCGGCGCCGATCGAGCCGCTGGACGGGCTGTGGGTGCCCGGTCTCGCCGACGTGCCGATGTCGCGCAAGGTCGAGCTGGCGATGGCGCTCGAGCGCGCCACGACCGGCGCCGACCCGCGGGTCAAGGGCGTCGACAACGCGGCGTACGGCGACGGGCTCACCCGCGGGGCGGTCGCGTCGACGACGGGCATCGCGGCCGAGTACGAGCGGACCGACGCCTACGCCTGGGTGGCCGCGCTCGCGCGCGCCGGTGCGGAGACGCAGACCGGGCTCGGGCTGACGCAGGGCCGGTCCTTCGACGAGCTCGACGTCGACGCCGCGGCCGCGGAGGCGGCGCTCCGCGCGACTCGGCTGCTCGGGGCGAGCAAGCCGGCCACCGCTCGGGTGCCGGTCGTCTTCGATCCGCTGGTCACCGCGTCGTTCCTGGGCGTGCTCGGCTCGCCGCTGACCGCGGAGGCGGTGCAGAAGGGCCGCTCGCTGTTCGCCGACCGGGTCGGCCACGAGGTCGCCGCGCCGTTCCTCTCGCTGATCGACGACGGCCGGCTCATCGATGCGCCCGGCGCGGCGCCGTTCGACGACGAGGGCACGCCAACCGGGCGGACGGCGCTCATCGAGAACGGCGTGCTGCGCGGCTTCCTGCACAACGCGCAGACCGCGGCCCGCGCCGGCGGCGGCGTCCACTCGACCGGCAACGCCACCCGGGCCGGCTACAAGTCCTCGCCCGGCGTCTCGCCGAGCAACCTCTTCCTCGACGGCACGACGGTCCCGGCGGCGTCGATCGTCGCCGGTGTTGAGGACGGGTTCTACGTCCAGGAGGTGTCCGGCATCCACTCCGGCGCCAACCCGGTGTCGGGCGAGTTCTCCGTCGGCGCGGTCGGGCTGTGGATCCGCGGCGGCGAGCTCGCCGAGCCGGTCCGCGAGGTCACCGTGTCGTCGACGATCGTCGAGATCCTCACGGCGATCGCGCAGCTCGGCGACGACCGGCGCTTCTTCCCGTTCGGCGGTTCGCTGGCCGGCGCAACGGTCCTGGTCCGCGAGATGACCGTCGGCGGCTCCTAGCGCCTCAACCCCTCCGTTTCGGCACCGTTCTCGGCGGATCTCCGGGCACAACGGTGCCGAAACCGATCGAAGCGGCGGGCGGTTAGGCTTGTCGGCATGACCGTCTCGCCTGATGTCGCGCCCCAGCTGTCGCACGGCGACACCGAGGACGTCGTCTTCCACTACGTCGACAAGTCCAAGATCGTCGAGAGCGCCGTCACCGGCAACCTGGTCCAGGCGCTCTGCGGCGCGGTCTTCCCGGTGACCCGCAGCGCCAAGCCCGGCTCGCCGGTCTGCCCTGCGTGCAAGGAGATGATGGACGCGCTCCGGGCGTTCGGCTCCTAGCCCGAGGTACGCCGGCGGGAGCACCTGCAGACCCGAGCCGGCGGGAACATCCGCCGACCGGAGCCGGCGCGAGCATCCGCGGACGCTAGCCGTGGACGACCACCGACAGCCGCGCTGCGACCGCCGACTGCGCGAGTCGTCGCGCGGTAGCCGGACTGGCCGCCAGCACGACGAGCGCACCGCCGTCGAGCGGATCGAGGCCGGCGCCGTCCGCGCGGGGGACGGCGACGACCAGCGCTCCGGGCGCCACGACGGCCGCCTCGGCGGCACCTTCCGTCGCGGCCAGCACGTCGACCCGGTCGCCGGTCCGCAGCAGGGCGACCGCGGCCGGATCGGCGATCCGGACCGGGACCGCGACCTGGTCGCCGCCGGGCAGCGCGGCGAGCAGCTCGAGTCCGAGCAGGCGTACGTCGGTGAGCGGCTCGCCCCGGCGTACCGGCCCGGTCACCACCCGGCCGAGCACTGCGGCGTCAGGACCCAGCGCGCCGTCCGGTACGGCGTCCGGCGGCAGCTCCAGGGTGTGCACGTCGCCGGCCGCCAGAGCCCGGCCTGGGGCGAGCTCGCGCGCCGCCGCCAGCACGCGAGTCGTGGCGGGTGGGGCAGGCGCCACGACG
>DASQMY010000259.1:0-5732 GCA_035645255.1 Mycobacteriales bacterium | reverse complement strand
TGACCGCGCTGCAGCGCGGCCTCCAGGTCCCGTCGCTGCCGGGACAGGGGCTGGGGACGGAGGTCACCCGACTCGTCCTGGCGCACCCCTTCGGTGAAATGCGGCTGCACCAGGTCGGGCTGCGGGTCCTCGCCTTCAACGACCGGGCGGTTCGCTGCTACGAGTCGTGCGGTTTCCGCGTGGAGGGGCGGGAGCGGGAAACCACGCGGGTGGACGGCGAGTGGCACGACGACCTGATCATGGGCGTTCTGGCCCCGGAGTTCCGTGCATAGCGCAGGCGCCGTGCGGGCGCGTCCGCAGCTCCGGTCGCGACGCGCTGCCGGGCGGCGGGCCACTGCGGGCCGCGGCGGGCGGGAGGGCCTCGTTCTACGCCTGACTCGCGTCCAAACGAAGCGATCGAGGTGATGGCCGCGATCAGCCAAACGCCAACGCCGCCCGCGGCAAACCCGACGACGACGATGCGGAACCAGCCGCGGCGCGCTGATCGCCCTCCGGGCTTGCACGGCGCCTATGCGCATGTGCTGTGACGCGCGGCCTGATACGTGCGGCGCTGTTAGCGCCCGCTGCAACGCGGCGACGTCAGCGGAGGTAGGCGGCGATCCGGTAGATGTGGCCGTCGTAGCCGGCCGCGTACAGGTGACCGCCTTCGGTCTCACCGAAGGAGACCAGCTTGTACGCGCCCCCTGGGAACGACGCGAGCTGCGAGTTGATGCCGTTGTGGTATCCCCAGACCCGGCCGGAGACGAAGTCGCCGTAGACGTAGATGGACCGCAGGGCCGGGTACCTGGACCCGCGGTAGACGAAGCCGCCGATCACGGTGCCGCCGAGGTCGCGGCCGTACTCGCGAACGGGGAACCGGTAGGTTACGCCGCTCAAGCAGGTACCGCCGGAGTAGCGCAGCGATCCCTCGTAGCAGTTCCAGCCCAGGTTCCAGCCGCCGGTGCCGTCCGGGACCCGGTCGATCTCCTCGCGCGCCGACTGCCCCACGTCGCCGATCCACAGGTTGCCGTAGTCGCGGTCGAACGAGAAGCGCCATGGGTTGCGCAGCCCGTAGGCCCAGATCTCGTGCCGGTAGCTGGCGTGCCCGTAGTAGGGATTGGACGTCGGCGAGCAGTAGTGGCGCCCACCGCACCACCGGTTGACGTCGATCCGCAGGATCTTGCCGAGCAGCAGCGTGCGGTTCTGCGCATTCGCACCGCCACCGCCACCGCCGTCGCCGGTGCCGATGTAGAGGTAGCCGTCGCGGTTGAACGCCAGCTGCCCGCCGTTGTGGTTGGTGGGTCCGGGGTGCGGGACCTCGATGATGCCCACCTCGGTCGCCGGGTCGACGCTCCACTGCAGGTGGTTCGGGGCGTGGTAGCGAGCGACGCGCAGCGTCCCGTTGCTCTTGGTGTACGCGACGTAGAAGTAGCCGTTGGTCCGGAAGTTCGGGTGGAACGCCATCCCCAGCAGACCCTGCTCGTCACCGCCGTCGTACACCCGGCTGCGGATGTCGAGGTACAGACCCGACAAGCGGCCGTCGCGGTAGTAGCGGATCGTCCCCCGCCGTTCGACCATGAACAGGCGGCCGCTGCCGTCGCGCGGCCCGGCCAGCGCGACCGGCTGCACGAGACCACCGGCGATTCGGCTGAAGGAGAGCCGGACGTCGCGCGGGTCCGGAGCCGCGGCGGCGGTGCCGACCGGCGGCACGACAACCAGGCCGAGTGCCAGCGGTACGACGGCCAGCCGCGTCAGGTTCAGCCTTACCCGCATACGCCACTCCGTTTCAGACGGTGAAGACGATCTTGCCGAACACGTCGCCGGCCATCATCTGCTCGAAGCCGGTGCGTGCCTCCGCGAGAGAGATTACGCCGTCGATTTGCGGGTGTATGTCGGCCGCCTGGACGAACCTGAGCAGACGCGCCAGCTCGGCCCGCGTGCCCATTGTCGAGCCGACCACACGCAGCTGCTTGAAGAAGATGCGCCTGAGGTCAGCGGGTGGGTCGGCGCCGCTGGTCGCCCCCGACACCACGATGGTGCCGCCCGGCTCCAGCGACTTGATCGAGTGGTCCCAGGTCGCCGCGCCAACGGTCTCGATGACCGCGTCCACCCGGGACGGGAGCCGGTCGCCCGACGGCACCGCGACGTGCGCGCCGAGCTCGACCGCCCGGTCGCGTCGGGCGGCGTCCCGGCTGGTGACGTAGACGACGTAGCCGGCCGCCCGCGCCAGCTGGATCGCGGCGGTCGCGACCCCACCCCCCGCGCCCTGGATCAGCACCCGGCCGCCGGGCTGCAGCCCCGACCAGGTGAAGAGCATCCGGTACGCCGTGAGCCATGCGGTCGGCAGGCAGGCGGCCTCGACCCAGCTGAGCGCGGCCGGCTTGGGCAGCAGGTTGCGCTCCGGTACGGCGACCAGCTCGGCGAGGGTCCCGTCGTACCGCTCGGACAGCAGTGATCGGGCCGGGTCCAGCGTCTCATCGCCGTCGCCCGCGTCCGGGTCGCCGATCACGGCGTGCACGACGACCTCGCGACCGTCCTCGGTCACGCCTGCCGCGTCGCAGCCGAGGACGATCGGCAGCCGTGCGGCATCGACGCCGACGCCGCGCAGGGTCCACAGGTCATGGTGGTTGAGCGCGGCCGCCTTCACCCGCACGACCACCCAACCCGGCGGCGACGACGGATCGGGGTGCTCGCCGTACGACAGGCCGGCGAGGGGGTCTTCAGAAGACGTCGAGGTCGCGGTGACGGCGAGCATGACCGGGACCTTAGCCCGGGGGCATGGCAGCATGCCGTCCCGTGCGCATCGCGACGTGGAACCTGAACGGGGCCAGGGCCCGGCTCCCCCGGCTGCTCGAGTGGCTCGGCGCCGCGCAGCCGGACGTGCTGGCGATCCAGGAGACCAAGTGCACCGACGCCGACTTCCCGGCGGCTGAGCTGGGCGAGCTCGGCTACGCCGTCGCGCACCACGGGACGGGCGGCTTCAGCGGCGTCGGGGTGCTGAGCCGGATCGGCATCGCCGACACCGTGATCGGTTTCGCTGCCGATGGCGACGCTGCAGAGGACTCCGCCGCCGAGGCCGTCGGCGAGTCGGCCGAGGGCGCGCTCCCCGGCATGCCGGTCACCGACAAGTACGCCGAGCCGCGCATCATCACCGCGCTCTGCGGCCCAGTGCGCGTGGTCAGCGTGTACGTGCCGAACGGACGCGCCCTGGACAGCCCCGAGTACCCGTACAAGCTGAGGTGGTTCGCCAGGCTGCAGCGGCACGTCGCCGAGGTCGCAACGCCGGCCGAGCCGGTCGTCGTCACCGGCGACTTCAACGTCGCGCTCACCGACGACGACGTCTGGGACCGCGCGGCGTTCGATGGCTCCACCCACGTCACCGAGCCGGAGCGGGACGGCGTCCGGGCGCTGCTGGCGTGGGGGCTGACCGACGTCGTGCCGCGCCCGCTGAAGTACGACAAGCCCTTCACCTACTGGGACTACCGGGCCGGGATGTTCCACAAGAACATGGGCATGCGGATCGACTACGTTCTCGCCAGCGAGCCGGTCGCGTCAGCGGTCACCGACGCGTACGTCGACCGCGACGCCCGCAAGGGGAAGCTGCCGAGCGACCACGCGCCGATCGTCGTCGACGTCGACCTGGACACGTGACGGCGGCCGGCCAGAAGCCGGCACTCGCGCGCGCCCCGCGACTACGAGTCCGTTGACCTGCTCGCCGCAGCGGACTTCCTGCTCCAGCGCATGCGCGACGGCCGGTAGCGCAGCATGACCCGGCCGATGATCAGCCGGTCGGGCACCGGGCCGAAGCTGCGGCTGTCGTCCGGCGACACGAGCGGGTTGTCGCTGGCCAGCCACCACTCGCGGTCAGCGAGCGCCGCGCCGTACACCTTGTCGCCCGGACCCGCCGCCAGCCGCTTGACGAGGAGCAGGTCCCGCCCGGGGTGCCGCACGACCGCGATCGACCCGCGGCGCGGTCGCCCCCACCGCAGGACCAGGACCAGGTCGCCGTCCGCTAGCCGCGGCGCCATGCTCGCGCCGGCCACCCGGGCGACCGACCAGGGGCTCGTCAAGGGTGCCGTGCCTTTCGGGATAGGGTCGAACCGAGACCGAGACACCATCCCAGACGAGAGGATGTCCAGCCGATGCGTCTGCGTTCGCTGCTCACCCCCCGCACCATCGTGCATGCCCACTGCGACCTGCCCTGCGGTGTCTACGACCCCGCCCAGGCGCGCATCGAGGCGCTGTCCGTGAAGGCCTGCCAGGAGAAGTACCAGGCGTCCGACGACCCGGTGTTCCGCGAGCGCGCGGTGCTGATCAAGGAGGAGCGCGCCGATCTGGTGAAGCACCACCTGTGGGTGCTTTGGACCGACTACTTCAAGCCCGAGCACCTCGAGGCGCACCCCCAGCTGCACCAGCTGTTCTGGGACGCGACGAAGGCCGCCGGCGCCAACAAGAAGTCGCTCGACCCGGCCGACGGCCAGAAGCTGATCGACCTCTGCGACCAGGTCGCCGCGGTATTCGCCGACACCAAGAAGTAGCCTTCTCGCGTACGCCGCCGTGATCCGGCCAGCGACGCCGGTCGACGTACCGGTGATCCTCGGGCTGATCCGCGAGCTCGCGGACTACGAGCAGGCCCCCGACGAGGTGCGCGCGACCGAGGACCTGCTGCACGCGGCGCTGTTCGCCGGGCAGCCGCACGTCTGGTGCCACGTCGCCGAGGTCGACGGCGTCGTGGTCGGCTGCGCGGTGTGGTTCCTCAACTTCTCCACCTGGCTCGGGCGGCACGGCATCTACCTCGAAGATCTCTACGTGCGTCCCGAGCACCGCGGGACCGGCCTTGGCCTGGAGCTCCTCCGCACCCTCGCCCGGACCGCGGCCGAGCGCGGCTACGGCCGGGTCGAGTGGTGGGTGCTCGACTGGAACGAGCCGGCCATCGGCTTCTACCGGAGCCTCGGCGCCGTGCCGATGGACGAGTGGACGGTCTTCCGGCTCACCGGCGACGCGCTGCACGAGC
Source organism: Mycobacteriales bacterium (assembly GCA_035645255.1). Classification (GTDB taxonomy): domain Bacteria; phylum Actinomycetota; class Actinomycetes; order BP-191; family BP-191; genus DASQMY01. Next base: position 739 of record DASQMY010000259.1, on the reverse strand, counting down.
TCGCGCGCAGTGGGCCGGCGTGACCGCACTCGACGGCTTCGCGGCTCGGCCGCTCATCGCGCTCGTCGCGGCCGGCGGCGCGGCGGGGACGCTGATCCGCTACGCCGCCGGGCGCGAGTGGCCGACGGCGGCCGGCGACTTCCCGTGGACGACGTTCGCGGTCAACCCTGGCCGGCGCATTCCTCCTCGGACTGCTCGGCTCGATGACGGGCCGCCGTCGGCCGTCGAACCTCTGGCGCCGCCCGCTCATCGGCACCGGGCTGCTCGGCGGGATGACGACGTTCTCGACGATGGCGGTCGAGGCGGTCCGGCTGATCGAGCGGGACCGCGCAGCGAGGGCGGCGGCGTACCTCGCGGCCAGCGCGGTGCTCGGCGTCGCCGCCGCGTACGCCGGCACCCGGACCGCTCGGTGACCCTGCTGGCGATCGCGGTGTCCGGCGCGGCAGGCGCGGTCGCGCGCTACCTGGTCGACGACGCCGTGAGCAGGAGGGCGCGAACGCCGGCCGGCACGTCCGTCGTCAACATCACCGGCTGCCTGCTGCTCGGGCTGGTGGCCGGCCGGGTGACCGGCGACGCCCGGGCGGTGCTCGGCACCGGCTTCCTCGGCGCCTACACGACGTTCTCGGCGTACGCCGTCCAGGTCGTCGAGCTCGCCGGCGCCGACCGGACGAAAGCCGCGATCTATGCCATAGCGAGTCTCGTCGCCGGATCGACCGCCGCTGCGGCCGGGTTGGCCGCT
>DASQMY010000258.1:0-5402 GCA_035645255.1 Mycobacteriales bacterium | reverse complement strand
GCGAGCGCCAGGTAGGCCTTCACGCTCTCTCGCACCATTGCGTCTCCCACGTCTTCGATCGAGCCCCACCGACAAAACTACTCCGTGCGGCGCGGACGTCAGCCGACTGCCGTCGCCGCTGTTGCGGCCAGCGCGCCGGCCGCTGCGCCGACGATGCGCGTCGCTGCGGGCGACCCGCCGTCCACCGCGGCCCAGCTCGCAGCACATGCGGCGCGGAGCACGGCAGTCGGACCGCCCTCGCCGGACACGTCGACGCTGTCCCCGACGACGACCGCGCGCACCCCACCGCAGGACGGCGCGCCGTCGGCCAGCTCCACCCTCGGATGCGACTCGTGCAGACCGCGCAGGTCGGCCGAGACGTACGTCGGGCGCGCCCCGACCGGCGCCGACAGCAGCTGCGCAACGGTGCACACACCGGTCAGCACGAGCAGGCTGTCAGTGCCGCCGAGGATCGCCGCCTCGATGTCGGTGTCGAGCCGGTCGCCCACGACCAACGGGTTGCGGGCACCTGACCGGCGCACCGACTCGGCGTGCAGGGCACCGTCGGGCTTGCCGGCCACCAGCGGCGTCGCGCCCGTCGCCACCGACACTGCTGCCACGAGTGCGCCGTTGCCGGGGAGCAGCCCGCGCGGACCAGGAATCGTCGAGTCGGTGTTGGACGCGACCCAGACGGCTCCGGAACGCACCGCCAGTACCGCCTCCGCAAGCTGGTCGTAGCCGATCGACGGGTCGAAGCCTTGCGCGACGGCGACCGGCGAGTCGTCCGCGGACCCGACCACGGTGAAGCCGGCCTCCTGCACCGCCGAGCGCAGCCCGTCACCCCCGACGACGAGCACCGCTCCCCCGTCGGGGCACTCGGCCGCCAGCAGGACCGCCGCCGCCTGCGCCGACGTGACCACGTCGTCGCCAGTCGCGGGCACCCCCGCCGCCGCGAGCACGCCGACCACCTGATCCGGCGTCCGCGAGGCGTTGTTGGTGACGAACATCGCCCTCAGGCCCCCATCCCGCGCGACCGCCAACGACTCCGCCGCATGCGGGACCGGGCTCGTGCCCAGGTAGACGACGCCGTCGAGGTCGAACAGCCCGGCGTCGTACGCCGTCGCCGGTGTCGTCGGGCAGTCGCCGAGCGCCGACCCGCGGACCGAGGCCGGCGAAACCTCGCCGAGCGCCGGCGGGCGCGGCTGGGTCACCGGTTGGCGTTGAGTGCGGCGCGGGCGCCGCGGAGCGCGGTCGTGTAGTGCGTGATGTCGGGGCGCATCGCCGCCGCGAGCTGGAGGTGCTCGACCGCGCTCTGGAAGTCGAGCGTCTTGGCGGCTGCGAGGCCCAGCCCGAACTGCGCGTAGTCGTCGGCCGGGTTGACCGACACGATGAACTCGAAGCTCTCCTTGGCCTCCGCGTACAGCCCGGCGTCGAACTGCGCGCGGGCGAGCGCCTCACGGACGCTGCGCGACTCCGGCTCGGAGCGGGCGGCGTGCCCGAGCAGCTCGACCGCCGCGTGGTAGTTGCCGCCCTCGAGGAGCTCGACACCGCGGACGTACCAGTCGTAGACCTCGCCCTGCGGCAGGACGTCCGGCGGAGGTGGGGGCGCGTCGTCGAAGGGCCGACGGGGTTGTTCGTCGTCGTAGCCGTCGTAGTCGCTCAATGCGCACGCCCTCCTCATCGGTGCGGGTCGGCCGACGCGTCCTCGACGGTCTACCCGGAGCGGAGGGCGCCCTAGCGCTCCGCGCCGCGTGCTTCGTCGGACACCGCCGGTGACGCCGCGTCACACGACCGGGAACGACTCGCTCACTCGCTCCTCTCTGCACACCGCACGGCGGCGGGCCTGGTCGCCCGATCATCCTGCCACGGCCGCGGCGGTTCCCGCCGACCGGCGGCACTGACGGCGTGGCGGCGCCCCCGCGCACCGCGCTGCGCCGGCGGTCGCAGGGCCGGGGCTCCGCTACTCGGCGCGCGCGACGCGGCGGGCGCGCAGCACCTCCACCTCGGTGCGGCTCACCGGTCCGCCCGGGCTGCGCCAGAACCTGCGCCGCATCGCCCCGCTTACCTCCACGGTGTCCCCGACCGACCAAGCGCCCGCGCTGCGCTGGACGTCGCCGCGCCAGGCGACGCAGTCGAGCGTGTCGAGGGTCGGCGTCCGCCGCTCGGCGCTCCTCGCCGCAGGCGGCCTGTCGACGACGAGCCGCCAGCTCAGCATGACGTCGCCGCTGGGCAGCGTCCGCTCCTCCGCCGCGGCGGCGAGCCGGCCGACGAGGACGACCTCGTTGCGGTGCAGGCTCCCGCCCCCGTCGTCCGCGCGCGCCGGAGCCGCCTTGGCCGCACTCCGAGCCGCGGGTGCTCTGGTCGTCATGTCCTCCCCTTCCGTGGCCGGCGCTTCCAGCCGCCGACCTAGGATGACCGGGCGGAACAGACGTGGGACGGCCGGAGGGGCAGACGGTGGACAACTCAGCTGACGGCGACGGCACCGTCCACAGGACGACCGACCTCGGCGGCGGCGTCCACACGATTGACACGCTGATGTCCGGCTACGCCGGCATCACCGCCGGCTACCTGGTCCTCGGCGATGCACCGGCACTGATCGAGACGGGCACCGCGCGTTCGGCGCCGATCGTCCGCGCGGCGCTCGCTGAGCACGGGATTGGACCGGACGACCTGGCGACCGTCGTCGTCACGCACATCCACCTCGACCACGCGGGCGGCGTCGGCGACATCGCCCGCGCCTATCCGTCGGCCGAGATCGTCGTGCACGAGCTGGGCGCACGACATCTGGTCGACCCGGGCAAGCTGATGGCCAGCGCACGGCGCGTCTACGGGTCATTGATGGACGACGTCTTCGGCGAGCTGCTCCCCACCGACCAGCAGCGGGTCCGTAGCGTCGGCGACGAAGCGACACTCGACCTCGGCGGCGGCCGGCGGATGCTGGTCCGACACTCGCCGGGGCACGCCAAGCACCACGTCGCGCTGCTCGACGAGACGACCGGCGACCTGTACGTCGGCGACGCCGCCGGCATCTACGTGCCCGAGGCCGACCTCGTCCGGCCGGCGACCCCGCCGCCGGACTTCGATCTCGACGTCGCACTCTCGTCGATCGACCTGTTCCGCGCGATGCGCCCGCGGCGGCTGCTGTTCAGCCACTACGGGCCGGTGGACGACGTCGACGACGTGCTGGACCGGTCGCAGGAGGAGCTTCGGCTGTGGGTCGAGCTCGTGCGCGAGGCGCGCAGCGACGACCTCGACCTCGACCACGCGGTCGAGCTGGTCCGGCTCCGGACCGCTGACCGCTACGCCGCCATCCGGGCCGACCCTGAGCTGGACGGGAAGTTCGAGCGCCTCAACTCGTTCGCGGCCAACGTCGTCGGCATCAACCGCTGGCTGGACCGCGTCGAGGGCGTGCAGAAGCTGATGGGCGACGCCGCGGACGCGAAGTGACCCCCAGGGTGTCGGTCCGCCCGCTCGAGCCGAACGACGCACCGGCGCTGGTCCGGCTGCTCGTCGCCAACCGGGAGTTCCTCGCGCCGTTCGAGCCGGTTCGGCCGGCCACGCACTACACAGTCGCCGGGCAGCTCGAACGGCTCGCGCGGCTGGCCGAGGACCGGCTGGCCGACCGCGGCTACAGCGGCGCGATCCTCGAGGACGGCGAGCTCGTCGGGACGGTCACCCTCGCCCCGATCATCCGCGGAGCCGCCCAGTCCGCCACGGTCGGCTACTGGGTCGCGGAGTCGTCCTGCGGCCGAGGAGTCGCCACCGCAGCCGTAAGGGAGACGACCCGCATCGCATTCACCGATCTGGACATGCATCGGGTCGACAGCTGCACGCTGATCGACAACACCGCGTCCCAGCGCGTGCTCCGCAAGGTCGGCTTCGCGCAGGTCGGTCACGCGCCGCGCTACCTGCACATCAACGGCGAGTGGCGCGACCACCTGCTCTTCCAGCTGCTCGCCGACTGACGGACGGCGCTACTGCCCGCCGTCGTCGACCAGCTCCGCGAGCCGCTCCGCAGCGTCCGTGTCGTCGTCCTCGTCGATCGCGGCCGCCGAACCGAACCACTCGATCGCCTCGTCGCGGCGCCCGGCCGCCAGCAGCGCGTCGGCGTAGGCGTACCAGAGCCGCAGCGTCCACGGCTGCACGGTCGTCGTCGACAGCTCAGGCCCCTGGAGCGACAGCACCGCGGCGTCCGGCTGCCCGAGGTCCCGGCGCGCTCCCGAGCAGACGATCGCCAGCTCGATCTGCGCCGCGCGGTCCAGCCGCTTGGCCTCCGGCTCCTTGGCCACTGCCAGCGCGCGATCCGGTCGCCCGAGCGCCCGCTCGCAGTCGGCCATCAGCGGCAGCTGCGAGGCGTCGCCGGTGATCCGCCGGGCCGCTCGCAGCTCCGTCAGCGAGAGCGCGTACTCACCGGCGTGGTACGCCGCCACGCCGAGCGCCTCGCGGACGACACCGACCCGGCCGGCCAACGACTTGGCGTACGCCGCGTGCGCGAGCGCCAGCGCGGGGTCCTCGTCGAGAGCAAGCCCCGCGGCCACCAGGTGCTTGGCGACGTGGTCGGCGTTGAGCTTGCTCAGGGTCGACAGCTCGCGGGTGATGTCGTCGTCGAGCAGCGTGCCGTCGATGTCGTCTGGCAGCGGCGGCTCGGCCAGGCGGGTCCGCCGCCGCTCGTCCCGGAACGCGGTGTCACCCGGCCGGCCCGAGGCTGTACCCGGACGGCCCGTGGTCGTGGCCGATCGGCCGGACGTGGCGCTAGGTCGGCCCGATTCCACCCGCGGTCGGCTGCTGTCAGACGTGCTCGCTCGGCTGCCAGACGCGCGGGGTCGGCTCTCGGACGAGCCGCGCGCCGAGTCTCCCGCTCCGGCTCGGTGTTCAGGGGCACGCCCGGATCGCCCGGCCGCGGCGCTCGGCCCCGGCGGCACATCGCGTCGCGGGGCGCTGGTGCGGCCGGCCGAGGCTCCGCCGGTCTCGCCGCTACGGGGCCGGCGACTGGCGGCGCTCGTACCCGACGACCCACCCTGCTCGCCGCTCCACGACTCTCGCGAGCCCGCGGGCCGGCCGCCCGACGCGCGCGACTGCTCGCGACTGCGCGACTCCCGCGGACCCGCGGGTCGCCCGCCCGACGCTGCGCCGCGAGGCGGCAGCCGCCCTTCATCGCTGCGACTGTCCGCGCGCCGCGGCGGTGCGCCGGCGCCGGTCCTGGACCGGTTGGCCGGATCCCCGACAACGCCGCGGGGCGGCGTGCGGGCCGAGCTTCCCGACGAACCGCCTGGCTTGAACCGTGCGGAGTCCGCGCTGCGGGGCGGCTTGCGTGCTGCGCTGTCCGGCCGCCGCCCAGGCGTCCGCGCCGAGCCGGCGGACCCGCGGCTCGCACCAGGAGCCGCCTCGCCAGCACCGCGTGGGCCGCTTGGCTGCCGCCATGC
>DASQMY010000257.1:0-7279 GCA_035645255.1 Mycobacteriales bacterium | reverse complement strand
AGGGCCTGGGCGGCCGGTACGACGACGTGATGCTCCCGCTGCACGGCGCGCACCAGGCGCACAACGCCGCCTGCGCGCTCGCCGCGGTGGAGGCGTTCCTCGGCGCGGGCCCCGACCGGCAGCTGGACGCCGGCGTGGTGCGCGAGGCGTTCGCCGCCGTCGAGTCGCCCGGCCGGCTCGAGGTGCTGCGCCGCAGCCCGACCATCCTGGTCGACGCCGCGCACAACCCGGCCGGGGCGACCGCGCTCGCCGCCGCGCTCGTCGAGTCGTTCACCTTCGACCGCCTGGTCGCGGTGGTCGCCGTGCTCGCGGAGAAGGACGCGTACGGCATCCTCGAGGCGCTCTCGGCGGTCGTGGACGGCGTCGTCGTGACGGCGAGCGGCTCGCCGCGCGCGATGCCGGTGGCCGAGCTGGCCGCCGTCGCGGAGCGGGTCCTCGGTGCCGACCGGGTCGTCGCCAAGGCGACGCTCCCGGACGCGATCGAGGCGGCGGTCGAGCAGGCCGAGGTGGGCGCCGAGCTGGGCGGCGCGGGCGTCGTCATCACCGGCTCGGTGGTCACCGCCGCCGAGGCGCGCGCGCTGCTCGGCGCACGGTAGAGGCGGCCGCGGCGCGATGCCCGCGGCCGGCGTCGTACCGGGTAGGGTCGGGCGCGTTCCCAGTCAGCCGAAACACAAGGAGCCCGCGTGTCCGAGCGCACCCTCGTCCTGGTCAAGCCCGACGGCGTCCGCCGTGGTCTCGTGGGGGAGGTCATCGGCCGCATCGAGCGCAAGGGCCTGAGCGTCGTCGCGCTGCAGATGCGCACGCTCGACCGGGAGACCGCGGGCAAGCACTACGCGGAGCACACCGAGCGACCGTTCTTCGGCGAGCTGGTCGAGTTCATCACCGGCGGCCCGCTGGTCGCGATGGTCGTCGAAGGCCCGCGCGCGGTCGAGTCCGTGCGGACGCTGATGGGCGTCACCGACCCGGTGAAGGCGCTGCCGGGCACCGTCCGCGGCGACTTCGCGCTGGAGATCGGGCAGAACATCGTCCACGGCTCGGACTCGCCGGAGTCCGGCGTACGCGAGGCCGGGATCTTCTTCCCCGACCTGTAGGCCGCGCCGCGTCACTGTTCCGATGCCGGGACGCCCGGCGTTACGATGCGATCCCGGCCGCGCTGATTCGGAAGGTTCGTCCCCTTGGCTTCCAACACCTTCGCCTTCCTCGGCCGCGACATGGCCGTCGACCTCGGCACGGCCAACACGCTCGTCTACGTCCGCGGCAAGGGCATCGTGCTCAACGAGCCGAGCGTCGTCGCGATCAACACCAACACCAAGGGCATCCTCGCCGTCGGCACCGAGGCCAAGCGGATGATCGGCCGCACGCCGGGCAACATCGTCGCGATCCGGCCGCTCAAGGACGGCGTCATCGCCGACTTCGAGACGACCGAGCGGATGCTGCGCTACTTCATCCAGAAGGTCCACCGCCGCCGGCACATGGCCAAGCCGCGCGTCGTCGTCTGCGTCCCGAGCGGGATCACCGGGGTCGAGCAGCGCGCGGTCGAGCAGGCCGGCTACCAGGCCGGCGCCCGGCGGGTCTACATCATCGAGGAGCCGATGGCCGCGGCGATCGGCGCCGGGCTGCCGGTCAACGAGCCGACCGGCAACATGGTCGTCGACATCGGCGGTGGTACGACGGAGGTCGCCGTCATCTCGCTCGGCGGGATCGTCACCAGCCAGTCGATCCGCGTCGGCGGCGACGAGCTGGACAACGCGATCATCAGCTACGTGAAGAAGGAGTACAGCCTGATGCTCGGTGAGCGGACGGCTGAGGAGATCAAGATGGCGATCGGGTCGGCGTTCCCGATGCCCGACGAGCCGCACGCCGAGATCCGTGGCCGCGACCTGGTCTCCGGCCTGCCGAAGACGATCGTCGTGAGCGCCGAGGAGATCCGCAAGGCGATCGAGGAGCCGGTCAACCAGATCGTCGACGCCGTGAAGACGACCCTCGACAAGTGCCCGCCGGAGCTGTCCGGCGACGTGATGGACCGCGGCATCGTCCTCACCGGCGGCGGCGCGCTGCTCCGCGGCCTCGACGAGCGGCTGAAGCACGAGACCGGCATGCCGATCCACATCACCGACAACCCGCTCCACAGCGTCGCGATCGGCTCCGGGAAGTGTGTCGAGGACTTCGAGGCGCTCAAGCCGGTGCTGATCTCGTCGCCGCGTCACTGACCCACCGACCGACCGGAGGCGCACTGTCCGCCCCACCGGACAGCTCAAGCCATGTTTCGTGACCAGCGGCGAGTCCGGCAGCTCCTCGCCCTGATGATCCTGACGTCGTTCACGCTGATCACCATCGACTACCGGGCGGGCGACGAGTCGCCGTTCGCCGCGGTCCGCCGCGGTGCGGCGACGATCTTCGGGCCGATCCAGCGGGGGGTCGCCGCCGGTGTGCGCCCCGTGGGCAACGCCCTGTCGACCCTCGGCGACGTCGGGACGCTGCAGGCGGAGGTCGACCGGCTCAAGGCCGAGCAGGCGAAGGTGCGCGGCGACGCCCGGCGCAACGAGGACATCCAGCGGCAGCTCGCCGACGCCCGCAACCTGCTCAAGCTGGCCGACCTCGGGCAGTTCCGGATGGTCGCCGGCCGGGTGATCGGTGTCGCGACCAGCAGCTTCGAGTGGACGGTGACGGTCGACGTCGGCACCAAGGACGGCGTGCACAAGGACATGACCGTCGTGAACGGCGACGGGCTGGTCGGGCGGGTGATCGAGGCGGCGCCGTACAGCTCCAAGGTGCTGCTGGCGATCGACGCCAACTCGACGGTCGGCGCGCGGCTGGCGAAGACCTCGGAGGGCGGGCTGCTGCGCGGCAACGGCGGCACCGACATGACGTTCGCGCTCACCGAGCCGAGCATCGACGTGCAGATCGGACAGGCGGTCGTGACCGCCGGCGGCGGGTCGACGTTCGCCGGCGAGGTGCCGATCGGCAGCGTCCGGGAGAGCAAGGCCACGCCCGGCGAGCTCGCGCGGACGGTGATCGTCACGCCGTTCGTCAACTTCACCTCGCTCGACCTGGTCGGCGTCATCATCAAGAAGGAGCGGACCACGCCGCGCGACGTGCTGGTGCCCGCCGCGCCGACACCGACGCCGACCCCCACGCCGCTGCCACCGTGCCCGACGCCGAGGCCGACCCCCACGCCGACGCCGTCAGGGACGTCGACCCGCACGCCGACCGCGACGCCGACACCGACGCCGACCGCCACGCCGCGGCTCGTCCCCTGCCTGGGCGCCTACCAGCCGACGCCCACGCGATGACGAGCAGTCGCGTCCTGCTCATCGTGCTCAGCGTCGTCACCGCGATCGTGCTGCAGGCGGCGGTGCTGAGCCGGCTGACCTTCCTCGGCGCGCGTCCCGACCTGCTGCTCGTCGTCGTCGTCTGCTTCGCGCTCCACGACGGCCCGCTCGCCGGCACGGTGACCGGCTTCGGCGCCGGGCTCACCGCTGACCTGCTCAGCGACCACGTCGTCGGCGTGCTGGCGCTCGCGCTGTGCGTGGCCGGCTGGTGCACGGGCACCGTGCGCGACTGGTACGACCGGCTGTCGACGCTGACCCCGCTGGTCATCGTCGCCGTCGCCAGCGCCGCGGTCACCGTCTTCGCCGCCGGTTTCAGCCAGGCGCTCGGCGACCCGCGGATCTCGTGGTCCGTGCTTGCCGCCGACCTGCCGCTTGTCTGCTTGTACGATGTCCTCCTGACGCCGTTCGTCTTCTCCGCGATCGCTGCGCTGACGCGGCGGACCGAATCTTCAGCGCGGGAGTGGTGACCGGCTTGGGGGTTACGTCGCGTGAGTGACCGGTCCAGGCTCCGCCTGCTGGTGGTGCAGGTGCTGGTCATCTCGTTGTTCGCGACGCTCGCCAGCCGGCTCTGGTACCTGCAGGTCATGGTAGGCAAGGACTTCGTCCAGCAGGCCGCCGAGCAGCACTACCAGGACATCATCACGCCGGCCCCGCGCGGCCGGATCCTGGACGCGCAGGGCCGTGAGCTGGTCAAGAACGAGTCGACGTACGTCGTCACGGTGACCCGCTCGGAGCTCCCCAAGAAGATCGAGCACCAGCAGGCGATGCTCCGGCGGCTGAGCCGCGTGCTCAAGATCCCCGCCGGCGAGCTGGCCGGGATGATCGCGCCGTGCAGCAAGGACAACCCGCCGCCCTGCTGGAATGGCTCGCCGTACCAGCCGGTCCCGGTCAAGAGCGGCGTCTCGCCGGCGGTCGCCTACTCGATCGAGGAGCACGCCGAGGACTACCCGGGGATCGACGCGATGCTGCAGCCGGTGCGCCGCTACCCCTACGCCGAGCTCGGCTCGCACATGCTCGGCTACATCCAGCCGATCACGACTGACGACCTGGCGAAGGAGTCGTACAAGGACGCCGGCTACCGCGCGACCGACCTGGTCGGCCGCGCCGGGCTCGAGATGTACTACGACAAGTACCTCCGCGGCGCGAGCGGCAAGCAGACGGTGGAGATCAACGCCAAGGGCACCGTCACGCGCGTCGTCGACACCATCGACCCGGCGCCCGGCGCGGACGTCGTGCTGAGCCTCGACGCCAACGTGCAGAAGGTCGCCGAGGACGCGCTGAAGAAGGCGATCCTCGGCGCCCGCAGCAGGGTCGACGACTGCGAGGAGTGCCCCACGAAGGGCACCCACTTCAAGGCGCCGACGGGCGCCGCGGTGGTGCTGGAGGCCGGCACCGGCCGGGTCGCGGCGATGGCGAGCTACCCGACGTACGACCCGTCGCTGTTCATCGGCTCGATCTCGCAGAAGGAGTACAGCCGGCTCACCGCGGAGGAGTCCTTCGTGCCGCTGCTGTCCCGCGCCTTCCAGGGGCAGTACGCGCCGGGCTCGACGTTCAAGCACGTGACGACCTCGGCTGCCGTGGAGAGCGGCCGGCCGCTGAACGGCACCTTCGCGTGCCCCGGGCGCACCAAGGTCGGCGACCGGTGGATGAGCAACTTCGAGGGCCGCGGCGAGCCGGAGCCGCTGGACTGGCGGATGACGCTGGTCAAGTCGTGTGACACCGTCTACTACGAGATCGCGGAGTCCGACTTCTACGCCGACGAGGCGAAGGTCCGCAAGGACGCCCGGCCCAATGAGCACATGCAGCGGATGGCGGCCGAGTTCGGCTTCGGGACGGAGACCGGGATCGACCTGCCGAGCGAGGCGGACGGCGCGATCCCGACGCGCGCGTCCAAGCGCCGGCTGTGGGAGTCCCTGCGCGAGACCTACTGCACCGATGCCAAGACGTTCCCCGAAGGCTCGTACAACCGCCGCCTCTACACCGAGCTGTGCACCGACGGCTTCCTGTTCCGGCCGGGCGACCAGGCCAACCTGTCCGTCGGGCAGGGTGACGTCCTCGCCACGCCGCTGCAGCTCGCCGTCTCGTACGCCGCACTCGTCAACGGCGGCCGGCTGATGGAGCCGCGGATCGCCAAGGCGATCGTCTCGCCCGGGGGCAGGTCGGTGACCGAGATCAAGCCCAAGGTGCGCGCAGAGATCGCCGTAGACCGCAAGATCCTCAGCTACATCAAGGACGCGCTGGCCGACGTGCCGACCCTCGGCACCGGGCGCTGCGCGTTCGGCATGGCCGCCGAGCCCGAGTCGTGCGGTCCGCCGTTCCCGTTCGACAAGCTGACGGTCGGCGGCAAGACCGGCACCGCGCAGGTGCAGGGCAAGCACGACACCTCGTGGTACGTCGGTTTCGCGCCGGTCGACAAGCCGCGCTACGTCGTCGTCGTGATGGTCGAGCAGGCCGGCACCGGCGGCTCGGTCGCCGCGCCGGCCGTGCGCGAGATCTTCTCCGGCATCTACGGCCTCGAGGGCCGGCAGCCGGCCGTCAAGGACGGGGCGCTGCCGGCGAAGCTGCCGACCGTCTGCGTCGACGGCGTGGTCAAGCGGCCCGGCGGCAGGTGCCCGGCCGCCGCCCGCGCGACCAAGCCCAGCCCGAGCCCGGCCGCCACGGCACCGCGGACGACCACGTCGCCCGCCGGTGGCACGCCGTCGGCGACCCCGCGACCGAAGTCGCTGCCGGCGTACGGCGACCGGCCGGAGCGCCGGCGTACCGGTGGACTGTCATGACGGACTGGCTGACCCCCCGCGTCTCGCCGGTCCGGCTGCGTGACCGGGAGAGCCTGCGGGCGCGGGCTTTCGACCGTGACTCGGTCGTGCGCCGGCTCGACTGGCTGCTCGCGCTGACCGTCGTCGCACTCTCGTTGATCGGCGCGCTGCTGGTGTGGTCGGCGACCCGGCCGTCCGCGGGTGACGCCTTCCTCAAGCGGCACCTGGTCAACCTGGCGATCGGGCTGGTGCTCGGGTCGGTCGCCGCGCTGGTCGACTACCGGATGGTGCGCGCCTACGCGCCGGTCGTCTACGTCGCGTCCTGCCTGGGGCTGATCGCCGTGCTGTCGCCGCTGGGGTCCACGATCAAGGGCGCCAAGTCGTGGATCGTGGTCGGCGGCGGCTTCCAGGTGCAGCCGTCGGAGTTCGCCAAGGTCGCGCTGATCGTCGGCATGGCGATGATCCTCGGCGAGAAGCGCGACAACGAGGCCGACCCGCGCGACGTCGACGTCGTCCTGGTGCTGGCGCTGGCCGCCGTACCGATGGCGTTGATCCTGCTGCAGCCGGACTTCGGGACCGCGATGGTGCTGGTCTTCACAATCCTCGGCGTGATCGCGGTGTCGGGTGCGCCGAGCAGGTGGGTCGTCGGCCTGGTGCTGTGCGGGGTCACCGCCGGCTGGGGGATCCTGCACTTCGACATGCTGAAGGGCTACCAGGAGGACCGGCTCACCAGCTTCGCCAAGCCCGGCTCCGACCTCGGCAAGACCGGCTACAACACCAACCAGGCCAAGATCGCCATCGGCTCGGGCGGCATGTGGGGCACCGGGCTGTTCAAGGGCACGCAGACCCGCGGCGAGTACGTCCCGGAGCAGCAGACCGACTTCGTCTTCACAGTCGCGGGGGAGGAGCTCGGCTTCGCCGGGAGCGGCACGATCCTGCTGATGCTCGCGTTCGTGATCTGGCGCGGGTTGCGCATCGCGGCCAATGCGGGCGATCCCTTCGGAGCGCTCGTGGCGGCGGGGGTGGTGTCCTGGTTCGCCTTCCAGGCCTTCGTCAACGTGGGCATGACGATGGGGATCATGCCGGTGACGGGTCTGCCGCTGATGTTCGTGTCGTACGGCGGCTCGTCGATGTTCGCCAACATGATGGCGATCGGGCTGCTGCAGAACGTGCACATGCGCAGTCACGACT
>DASQMY010000256.1:0-20503 GCA_035645255.1 Mycobacteriales bacterium | reverse complement strand
CGGCGGTGGTGCTGCTGCAGTCGCGGCCGAAGCCGACGCCGGTGGTGCGGCCGACGCTGCAGGTCACCATGTCGGCGATCGCGGGAGGAGCGTCGCCGTCACCGGGTGCCGGGTCGGTGGTCGTCGACGTCGCGGGCGCCGTACGCCGGCCGGGGCTGTTGACGTTGCCGGCCGGGTCGCGGGTCGCCGACGCCGTACGCATGGCGGGCGGGCTACGACCCGGCACCAAGCAGGCCGGGATCAACCTCGCGCGCAGGCTGGTCGACGGGGAGCAGCTGGTCGTCGGCCCACCGCGCCCGGGCACGGTACCGCCCGCGGACCCGACCGCGCCGGTCGGCCCGGGCGCACCGACGGCGCCGGTCAACCTCAACACCGCGACGTTGGACGAACTCCAGGCGCTGCCGGAAGTGGGGCCGGTGACGGCGCAGCGGATCGTCGACTGGCGTACGGCGCACGGCGGGTTCGCGTCGGTCGACCAGCTGCAGGAGGTCGAGGGGATCGGCGAGCACCGGTTCGCCTCGCTGCGCGGCCTGGTGACGGTATGACGAGCGCCAGCGGCGCGGCCGACGGCAACCACGACGGCGGCGGTGGAGCCGGTAGCGGCGGCGACCTCGGCCGGACGGCCGCGGAGCTCGACCTGCCGGACCTGCGGCTCGTCGTGCCGGCGCTCGCGGCGTGGGTCGGGGCGGCGTGCGGCGCTCTGGTTCCGGCGAGCGTCGCCGTCGCGGCGGCCGTGCCGCTGCTGCTCATGGCGGCGGTCGGCACGACGACACCTCGGCGAGCACGACGTCGTCGCGGGTCCAGGACTGCGACGGGTCGTCGCCGGGTCCTCGCAGTCGGGGCGGTCTGCCTGGCTGGTGGGCTGCTCGCGGCTGGTGCGCGCAGCCACGCCCGGCAGCGCGGCCCGCTCGGCGAGCTGGCCGAGGACCGCACCAGGGTGACCGCCGAGCTGGTCCTGACCGGCGATCCCGCGCCGCTGATCGGCCGAGTCGTGGGCCCGCGGCGGGTCGACGGCACGATGCTCGTCCGCGCGCGGGTCGAGCGCCTGCGGTCCGGGTCGCGGGCGTGGCGGCTTCGGCACCCGGTCGTCGTGTTCGCGAGCGGCGGCGACTGGTCCGCGCGTCTGCCGGGCGACCGGGTGCGCGTGCGCGGCACGCTGTCGCCGCCGCAGTCGAGCCGCGACGCCGCCGCGGTGCTGTCAGTACGTGCGCCGCCGAAGCTGATCCGGCGTACCGGCTGGGCGGGGCGGCTGGCAGGGCGGTTGCGCGCCGGGCTGCACGAGTCGGCCGAGGGCCTGCCGGACAAGACGGCCGGTCTGCTGCCAGGGCTCGTCGACGGCGACACGTCGCGGCTGGACCCGGCGCTGCGCAGCGACTTCAAGCGAACCGGCATGACGCACCTCGTCGCGGTGAGCGGCTCCAACGTCGCGGTCGTGCTGGCTGCGGCGCTGCTGCTTGCCCGGCGCCTCGGCCTCGGGCCGCGGGCGGGCGCGGTCGCGGCCGGGCTGCTTCTCGTCGGGTTCGTCGTCCTGGCCAGACCGTCGCCGTCCGTACTCCGCGCGGCGGGCATGGGGGCGATCGCGCTGGTCGCGACGGTCACCGGCCGCGAGCGGCGCGCGATCCCCGCGCTGGCCGGCACCGTGCTCGTCCTGGTGCTGGTCGACCCCGGGCTGGCGCGGTCGCTCGGGTTCGCGCTGTCGACGTGCGCGACCGCCGGGTTGCTGCTGCTCGCGCCGGGCTGGCGGGCGGCACTTGCCCGGCGGCTGCCGGGCTGGCTGGCCGACGCGGTCGCCGTGCCGCTCGCCGCGCAGGCAGCGTGCACCCCGCTCATCGCGGCGATCGCGGGCGAGATCAGCCTGGTCGCCGTGCCGGCCAACGTGCTCGCGATGCCGGCCGTCGGCCTCGCGACTATCGGCGGCGTCATCGCTGCGGTCACCGCGCCCGTCGCGCCGCCGGTGGCGCGGCTCGCGGCCCGGCTCGCCGGCGTGCCGACCGGGTGGCTGGCGCGGGTCGCCGAACGCGGCGCCGACGTACCGATGGCGACTCTGCCGTGGCCGGACGGCGCCGCGGGGCTGCTCGCTGCGGCGTTCGCACTCGCTGGCCTGGCCGCCGGGCTGCGCCGGCTTGTCCCGCGAAGGCTCATCGGCGCCGCGCTGGCCACCGCGCTCGTGGTGGCGGCCGCCGTCGCGGTCGTCTCGCCCGGCTGGCCGCCGCGCGGCTGGTCGCTCGTCGCCTGCGACGTCGGCCAGGGCGACGCGCTCGTCGTGCGCGACGGCCGGGCGGTGGTCGTGGTGGACACCGGCCCCGATCCGGAGGCGGTCGACGACTGCCTGCGCTCGCTCGGCGTACGCCGGGTCGCGGCGGTCGTGCTGACGCACCTGCACGCGGACCACGTGGAGGGCCTGCCGGGGGTGCTCCGCGGCCGCCGGGTCGGCGTGGCGCAGCTCGGTCCGCTCGACGAGCCGGCGGACGAGGCGGCGCGGGTGGCGGGCTGGCTCGCGGCCGCCCGCGTTCCGGTGGAGCCGGCACTGCTCGGCGAGCGCCGCACGGTCGGCGGCATCAGCTACACCGTGCTCGGGCCAGAGCGAGCCTTCCGCGGCACCGAGTCCGACCCCAACAACTCGTCCGTCGTGCTGCTCGTCCAGCTGCCCGGACTTTCGGTGCTGCTGACCGGCGACGTCGAGCAGCCGGCGCAGCAGGCGCTGCTCGCGCGACGACCTGACCTGCGCGTCGACGTCCTGAAGGTCCCGCACCACGGGTCGGCGCGGCAGGTGGCGGCGTTGTCGGCAGCGACCGGCGCCTCGGTCGCGATCACGTCGGTCGGCAAGGACAACCCCTACGGCCACCCGGCCGCGGTGACGCTGCAGCAGGTGGCCGCTGACGGCATGCGCAGCTACCGCACGGACGATGACGGCGACATCGCGGTACGGCGTGCCGGCGGCGACGTCGAGGTCGTAGCGCGCAGGGGCCGCGGAGCACCCCCGGACCGCCCGCCGCCGCTGGCCTGGACGCTCAGCCGCGGGACGGGCGCGCCGCCGTTGTGGTGCCCGGTCCGTCCGGCGGACGAGGTAGCCGCCGACGTTCGCGTCTCGGCTCGAGGTCCGCCTGGCAGCAACACGTCGCCACCCGCCGGCGATACTCAGCCGTCCGCGGCCAGGCAGCCGATGACCTCGTCGACCAGCACAGCGACCGGACGCGTGCTGTCGACGACCAGCCGAGGGACCGACCACGGCTCGTACTCCGCTGCGCGCCGCTCGACCTCCGCCCACGTCGGCTCCGGGATGTGCGGCAGCGGCCGGCTGCGCGCCTCGAGCCGCCGGCGGTGCTCATTCCGATCCAGACAGCGGACCTCGACGACGTGCACCGCGGCGTCCGCGACGGCGGCGGCGCTCCACCAGGTCTGCCGCGCTGCTGCCGAGTCGCTCACCGAGTCGACGATCACCGGGTGCCCGAGCGCGAGGTTGTGCGCGGCAAGTGCGCCGGCCACCTGGTAGGCGCCGACACCTGCCTCCCGGCCCGGTGCGACGCCGGCGCTGAGCATCGCGTTCTCGATCGGGTCGACCGACACGACGAAGGCGCTCAGGCGACCGGACAGGGCGTCCGCGAGTGCACTCTTGCCGCAACCCGGCAGGCCGGCCACCACGATCAGCATGTCGGCGAGGCTAGCGTGGCGTGCGTCGCGTGGGATCCTGTCGGCATGCCGCCCGCCGCGATCGCCCCGCTCACGCTCGTGCTCGGCGACGAGGAGCTGCTCGTGTCGCGGGCCATCGGCGAGTGCATCGCAGCGGTTCGGGCGGCCGACCCGGAGGCAGACATCCGCGAGTACGACGCGCGGTCGCTCGGTGCCGACGCGCTGATGGACCTGTCGTCGCCCTCGCTGTTCGGCGATCGCCGGCTCGCGGTGATCCGCGACTCGCACGACCTGCCCGAGGACGTCCGGACGACGCTCTGCGGCTTCATCGCCGACCAGCCGGACGACGTGACGGTGGTGATCGCCCACCCGGGCGGCAACAAGGGCAAGAAGCTGCTCGACGCCTGCAAGACCGCGTCCGCACGCACGATCGCGGCGGCGAAGGTCACCAAGCCGGCCGACCGGCTGATGTTCGTGCAGGGCGAGTTCCTGCGCGCCGGGCGCGAGTCGACCGCGGGCGCGTGCCGCGCGCTGCTCGACGCGGTCGGCGGCGACCTGCGGGAGCTGGGCGCGGCGTGCAGCCAGCTCGCCTCGGACACCACCGGGACCATCGACGAGGAGATGGTCGCCCGCTACTTCCGCGGCCACGCGGACGCGAGCGGCTTCGTCGTCGCCGACCGCGCGATCGAGGGCGACGTGGCGGCAGCGCTGCGTGAGCTGCGCTTCGCTACGGCGGCCGGCGTGCCCGCCGTACTCGTGGTGTCGGCGCTGGCGCAGCAGATCAGGACGATCGCACGGGTCGCCAGCGCGGGCCGGCAGAGCGCCGACACGATCGCACGTGACCTGAAGATGCCGCCGTGGAAGGTGGACAAGGCGCGCCGGCAGGTGCGCGGCTGGACGCCGGAGACGCTGGTGCTCGCGCACACCGCTGTCGCCCGCGCCGACATCGAGGTCAAGGGCGGCGGCACCGACGCCGGCTACGCGCTGGAGCGTGCGGTGCTCGAGATCGCGTCCGGCCGCGGCGGACGCTGACCCAGGCCGTCGTCGAACAGCAACGGCGCCGGTCCCGGATGCGGGACGGCGCCGTCGTGGCGTGCGGGTGCAGCTAGATCGAGTTGGCCTTCTTGGCCATCGCCGACTTCTTGTTGGCGGCCTGGTTGGCGTGGATGACGCCCTTGCTCGCGGCCTTGTCGAGCTCGCGCGAGGCGGCGGTCATCGCGGTGAGGGTCGTCTCGCGGTCGCCCGACTCGGCGGCCTCGCGGAACCGGCGGTCCGCGGTCTTGAGCGACGACTTGACCGACTTGTTGCGCAGGCGCGCCTTCTCGTTGGTCTTGATGCGCTTGATCTGCGACTTGATGTTTGCCACGCGAAAGCCCTCTGAGTCATCGACGGGTGGGAGCGGCGCGCAGACCGGACGCGCGCCAACCGGGAGAGATTACCAGCCGGGCGGATACGGCGTCCAAGCCGCCCATGTGATCTGCTCGGGGCAACAACGGCGACCCGGGCCCGGTGGCGACCGCAGGAGGCTGCGCGATGGCGATACCCAGTGCCGGCTACGGCATCACGATCCGGCTGGAGGTCCGCCCGGACCCCAGCGAGATCGGGCGGCTGACCACCGCGCTGGGGGCGGTCGGCGGCGTCGTCACGGCGCTCGACGTGGTCGAGTCGCACACCGACCGCATGGTCGTCGACATCAGCACCAACGCCAACGACGCCGAGCACACCACCCAGCTCACGGACGCGCTCGGCGCGCTGGACGGGGTCAACGTCCGCAAGGTGAGCGACCGGACGTTCCTGCTGCACCTCGGCGGCAAGATCGAGGTGCGCTCCAAGGTCGGCCTGAAGACCCGTGACGAGCTGTCGATGGCCTACACGCCGGGCGTCGCCCGCATCTGCCTGGCGATCCGCGACAACCCCGAGGACGTCCGGCGCCTGACCATCAAGCGCAACACGGTCGCCGTCGTCACGGACGGGTCCGCCGTACTCGGGCTCGGCAACCTCGGCGCTGCGGCGGCGCTGCCGGTGATGGAGGGCAAGGCGGCGCTGTTCAAGCGGTTCGCGGGCGTCGACGCGTGGCCGGTCTGCCTCGACACGCAGGACACCGACGAGATCGTGCGCACCGTCGAGCTGATCGCCCCGGTCTACGGCGGCATCAACCTCGAGGACATCGCCGCGCCGCGGTGCTTCGAGGTCGAGCGCCGGCTGCGGGCGAGCCTCGACATCCCGGTCTTCCACGACGACCAGCACGGGACGGCGATAGTCGTGCTGGCCGCGCTGACCAATGCGCTGAAGGTCGTCGGCAAGCAGCTCGACGAGGTGCGGGTCGTCCTCAGCGGCGTCGGCGCGGCGGGTACGGCGATCATCCGGCTGCTGCTCAACGTCGGCGTCGGCGACGTCCTCGCCGTGGACCGCGCCGGCATCCTGCACCCCGCGATCGACGGCCTCGACGACTCGTGGCGCTGGGTCGCCGAGAACACCAACCGCGACCGGCGTACCGGCGGGCTGCACGAGGCGCTGGTCGGCGCCGACGTGTTCATCGGCGTCAGCGCGCCCAACATCCTGACCGGCGACGACCTCGCCGGGATGAACGCCGACGCGATCGTCTTCGCGCTCGCCAACCCCGACCCGGAGGTCGACCCGTTCGTCGCCCGGCAGCACGCCGCGGTCGTCGCGACGGGCCGCAGCGACCTGCCCACCCAGATCAACAACGTCCTGGTCTTCCCGGGGTTCTTCCGCGGACTGCTCGACGCGCAGGCCAGGACCGTCTCCACCGACCTGGCCGTCGCAGCCGCCCGGGCCATCGCGGCGGTGGTGAAGCCGACCGAGCTCAACGCCAGCTTCATCATCCCCAGCGTGTTCAACCCGGAGGTGGCGCCGGCGGTCGCCGCCGCCGTACGCCAGGTCGCCGACGCGTCGACGGCGACTGGGCGCCCCCAGCCGATGGAGCCGGTCGCGACAGCGGGACTCGGGGAGGCATGACCTTCGACGTCGACGGCTACCTCCACCGCATCGGGTACGCCGGACCGCGCGAGCCGACGGCGGACGTGCTGCGGCAGCTGCAGCGCGCGCACCTGCTCGCCGTGCCCTTCGAGAACCTGGACATCAACCCCGCCGGCACGCCGATCCTCCTGTCGGGCGATGCGCTGTTCGACAAGGTGGTCGCCCGCCGGCGCGGCGGCTTCTGCTACGAGCTCAACGGGCTGTTCGCGATCGCGCTCGAGCAGCTCGGCTACGACGTGTCGCTCGTGGCCGGCCAGGTGTCGCGCGGCAACGGCACGTTCGGACCGGAGTTCGACCACCTGGCGCTGCTGGTGCGCGTCGACGGCGCGACCTACCTGGCCGACGTCGGCTTCGGCGACTTCTCCATGGAGCCGCTGGACCTGTCCGTCCGCGGGCCGCAGCAGCCGCGGGGCGGCGGCAAGGCGTTCGCCGTCGACCCGGTCGGCGACGACGTCTGGGTCACCCGCGAGCCGCCCGGCGACGACGGCTGGACCGACGGCTACCGCTTCACGGTGCGGCCGCGCCGACTCGAGGACTTCACCGCGCAGTGCCGCTGGTTCGAGACCGACCCCGACTCGCACTTCCGCAAGAAGCGGGTCTGCTCGATCGCCACCGCCGACGGGCGCGTGACGCTCACCTATACAGAGCTGATCGTCACGTGCGACGGCGAGCGCGTCGTCACCCCGGTCAGCCCGGAGGAGTGGCCGGCGGTGCTGGCGGACCGGTTCGGGATCGCGGTGCGCGTGGGGGTGGGGAGGGTAAGCGGTCAGCTCTGACCGCTCATGTTCCCCCGGTCACCCGATTCCGGCCCGCCCGGCGGGCTCGCCGCAGGACCGGCGGCGGCGCACCGAGGCAACGCTCCGGGACGGGCGTGGGACAATCCCCGCACCCAGCCCGACCAGCAGAGACCGAGCCGCGTGCCCACCGACCCGAAGCTGATCCGCAACTTCTGCATCATCGCCCACATCGACCATGGCAAGTCGACGCTGGCCGACCGGATGCTGGAGATGACCGGCGTCATCGAGCAGCGCAACATGCGCGCGCAGTACCTCGACCGGATGGACATCGAGCGCGAGCGCGGCATCACCATCAAGGCGCAGGCCGTCCGGCTGCCGTGGACCGTCGACGGCGTCGAGTACGTCCTCGACCTGATCGACACGCCGGGCCACGTGGACTTCACCTACGAGGTGTCGCGGTCGCTCGCCGCCTGCGAGGGCGCGGTGCTGCTGGTCGACGCGGCGCAGGGGATCGAGGCGCAGACGCTCGCCAACCTCTACCTCGCGCTGGAGAACGACCTGCGCATCATCCCGGTGCTCAACAAGATCGACCTGCCGGCGGCGATGCCCGACAAGTACGCCGGCGAGATCGCCCACATCATCGGCTGCGAGCCGTCCGACGTACTCCGGGTCAGCGCGAAGACCGGCGAGGGCGTGCGCGACCTGCTCGACCACATCGTCGCCGAGGTGCCGCCGCCGGTCGGCGATCCGGACGCGCCGACCCGCGCGATGATCTTCGACAGCGTCTACGACGCCTACCGGGGCGTCATCACCTACGTCCGGGTCGTCGACGGCGTGCTCTCGACCCGCGAGCGCGGCCTGATGATGTCGACCGGCAACGTGCACGAGATCCTCGAGGTCGGCGTCATCTCGCCGGAGCCCAAGCCGACCAAAGGCCTCGGCGTCGGCGAGGTCGGCTACGTCATCCCGGGCGTCAAGAACGTCAGGCAGGCCCGCGTCGGCGACACCGTGACCAACGCCGGCAAGCGGGCGACCGTGCCGCTCGCCGGCTACCGCGACCCGCGCCCCATGGTGTTCTCCGGCCTCTACCCGATGGACGGCTCGGACTACCCGGTGCTGCGCGACGCGCTCGACAAGCTGCAGCTGAACGACGCCGCGCTGGTCTACGAGCCGGAGACGTCGGTCGCGCTCGGGTTCGGCTTCCGCTGCGGCTTCCTCGGCCTGCTGCACATGGAGATCGTCCGCGAGCGGCTGGAGCGCGAGTTCGACCTCTCGCTGATCTCGACGGCGCCCAACGTCGTCTACCGCGTCCTGCTGGAGGACGGCAGCGAGGTCACGGTCACCAACCCGAGCGAGATGCCGGGCGGCAAGATCGGCGAGGTCTACGAGCCGGTGGTGAAGTCGATGATCCTCGCGCCGAGCGACTACATCGGCACGATCATGGAGCTCTGCCAGGCCAGGCGCGGCACCCTGCACGCCATGGACTACCTTTCGGAGGACCGCGTCGAGCTGCTCTACACGCTGCCGCTCGGCGAGATCATCTTCGACTTCTTCGACCAGCTGAAGTCGCGCACCCGCGGCTACGCCTCGCTCGACTACGAGCCGGCGGGGGAGCAGACCGCCGACCTGGTCAAGGTCGACATCCTGCTGCAGGGCGAGGCGGTCGACGCGTTCAGCGCAATCGTCCACAAGGACAAGGCCTACGCGTACGGCGTGTCGATGACCGGCAAGCTCCGCAAGCTCATCCCGCGCCAGCAGTTCGAGGTGCCGATCCAGGCGGCGATCGGTTCGCGGATCATCGCCCGCGAGAACATCAGCGCGATCCGCAAGGACGTCCTCGCCAAGTGCTACGGCGGTGACATCACCCGCAAGCGCAAGCTGCTGGAGAAGCAGAAGGAGGGCAAGAAGCGGATGAAGACCATCGGCCGGGTCGAGGTGCCGCAGGAAGCCTTCATCGCGGCGCTGTCGACGGAGACGCCGGCGAAGTAGTCGCCAGGCGCGCGGTTGATCATGTCTGTGCGATCGCTTGATCCACTGAGCGTGCGTCCCGCCCCGCATCGCACACACATGATCACCGGCGTTGCGCGTGCGCGGCTCTGCGGGATCCCACCGCCACAACCGCGCACGAGCGCACGGACGCGGCGGCCGCGCGGCTAACGGGACGCGGCCGGGCGCGGGGCTCGCAGGCGGACCACCGCTACCAGCCCGCCGCCGTCCCGCGCGTGCAGCGCGACCTGCCCGCCGTCTGCGGTGACCAGCCGCTGCACGATCGGCAGGCCGAGGCCCGACCCGGCGTGCCGGGCGCGCGCCCCCGGCGAGCGCCAGAACCGGTCGAACGCGCGCGCGCGGTCCTCCGCAGCCATCCCGGGGCCGCGGTCCGCGACCGACACCTCCACCACGTCGCCGCTGCGGCTCGCCGACAAGGTGATGGCGGTCCCGGCGGGAGCGACGTCGAGCGCGTTGGACAGCAGGTTGTCGAGCACCTGGTCCAGGTGGCCCGGCGTGCCGATCGCGGTGACGTCGGCGTACGCGTTGACCTCGATGGTGACGCCGCGTTCGGCGGCGTACGCGTCCCAGGTCGCCTGTCGATCGCGGACGACGGCGTTGACGTCCACCGGCTCGGTCGCCGTCGGCAGCGCGTCGGCCCGGGCGAGCGCGAGCAGGCCGTCGATCAGGCCGGACAGCCGGCGTACCTCGGCCAGTGCCGCGGCGGCCTCCGCTGCGTGCCGGCCGTCGAGGTCGTCCTCGAGGTTCTCCAGCCGCAGCCGGAGCGCCGACAGCGGCGAGCGCAGCTGGTGCGACGCGTCGGCCACGAAGCCCTGCTGCGCGCCGACCAGCTCCTCCAGCTTGGCGGCGGTGTCGTTGAACACCTCGGCGAGGACCGCGACCTCCGGCAGCCGCTCCGGTACGGCGGCGCGTGCGCCCAGGTCGCCCGCGCCGAGGCGGCTCGCGGTGCCGGCCAGGTCCTGCAGCGGCCGGGCGACCGTCCGGGCCAGCCGCAGCGCGAGCAGGGTGCCGATGCCGAGGATCACCGCGGCGAACAGCCCGAGCAGCGCCCACACCCGGCGGACCCTGGCCTGCAGCACGGACATCGAGTAGCTGACGCGTACCGCGCCGTGCACCTGGCCGCCCGTGGCGACCGGCGCCGCGACGACGAGCAGGTCGTCGTCCAGCAGGTCGGAGTGCCTGGTGAGGATCGACTCGCGGCCGGCCAGCGCCGCGGGGAACTCCGGGCGCTCCGGGTTGGCGAAGTCGTCCTCGGCCTCCAGGCCCGCGGGCGGCGCGCTGTCGACGATCGGCGTACCGGAGCGGTCGATGATGACCACGCGCGCGCTGGTGCGGGCCGTGTAGTCCGCGGCGATCGCCTCGACGTCGACCGCCGTCGACCCAGTCGTGAGCCGCGCCTCGGCGAGCAGCGCGAGCGCGAGCACGTCGTGCCTGACCCGCGCCTCGAGGTGGCGCCGCTCCGACCGGCCGAAGATGACACCGAGCGGCACGCTGAGGAGCGCCAGGACGAGCAGCAGCACGGCGAGCTGCCCGACGACCAGCCGTCTCCTCACGCGACCGGCTGCAGCCGGAACCCGACGCCGCGCACGGTCTCCACCCAGCCCGGGTCGCCGAGCTTGCGGCGCAGCGACGCCACGTGCACGTCGAGCGTCTTGGTCGGGCCGAACCAGTGCGGGTCCCACACGTCGTCCATGATGCGCTCGCGGGTGAAGACGGCACCGGGGTCGCGGGCGAGGTAGGCGACGAGCTCGAACTCCTTCGGCGTGAGTGATATCTCGGTGCCGTCGATCCGCACGCGGTGGGCGCGGAGGTCGACCTCGAGCCGCCCGACGACGATCGCCGAGTCCCCGGCGGGAGCAGCCGCCTCCGGTTCGGCGCGGTTGGCCGTACGCCGCGACACCGCGCGGATCCGCGCGACCAGCTCCCGCATGCCGAACGGCTTGACCACGTAGTCGTCCGCGCCCATCTCCAGGCCGACCACCCGGTCGAACTCCTCCTCGCGCGCACTGACCACGATGATCGGTACGTCGGACCGCGCGCGGATCCGCCGGCAGACCTCCAGCCCGTCCATGTCCGGCAGGCCCAGGTCGAGGAGCACGACGTCCGGCACCCCGGCCGCCAGCGCGGCCGCGCCGGTCGCCACCCGCTCCACCTGGTAGCCGGCCCGCTGGAGCCCCGAGGTCAGCGGCTCGGCGATGGAGTCGTCGTCCTCGACGACGAGCAGACGCAGCACGGGTCGACCACCTCCCGCAGCCATTGTGATCTTTGCCCGACAAGTCCGGCAGCAACCTTTACCGAACGTTGGCAGTCGGCTGTCCGAGCCCTGGTGCGGCGGTCCGTAGCTTGACAGTCAGGCACGACGGCTCCAGGAGGACCCGATGGAACGCACCAGGGCAATGATCACCGCAGGAGCGCTGACGTTCGTCGCCGCCACCGGCGTCGTCGCCTTCGCGGCCAACTCCGGTGCACTCGACTCGCCGGCCGACTCCGAGGTCGGCCGGCTGAACCCGGCCGGTCTCACCAGCGATCCCGCCGACGGCGTCGCACCGACCGACCTGCCGTCGCCCGGCCGGACGGTCGTCGTCGACGTCACGTCGACCGACGGACCGGACGACACCGGCGGTGACCGCTCGGACGGCGTGAGCGACGACCCGACCGACGACCCGACCGCGTTCCCGACCGACGAAGCGACTGCCCGCCCGACCGGCGACGGCGCGTCGCGGCAGCCCGCTCCGCGGCCGGCTCCGACGGGCACGCACGACGCGGACGATCGCGATGGGGACGACCGCGACGGTGACCGCGACGGGGACGACAGCAGCGGTTCGGGCAGCGATCACGACGACGGGGACTCCGACGGCGACTCCGACGGCAGCGGCCGCGGCCGCGGCCGTGGTCGTGGCGGCGACGACGATGACTGAGGTCGGTCGTGGCTGAGGGCGCCATCAAGCGGAAGCGCCGGCGGCACGCCGCTGCCGGGACGCGGATCGCGGTCGCCGGGGCGGGCACCGGCGCGATGCTCGGCATGGTCGCTGCGCTCGGGCTGAGCGACCGGGCCGCGGCGCGGAGCGCGCAGGCGGCAGCGTCCGCCGGCAGCGCGCCGGCCACCGCGCCCGCCGCCAAGGCGAAGTCGACCGCCCGAAGGGCTGCGGACAAGGCAACGGCGGCCGCCAAGGCCGAGCCGGTGCCGAAGCGAACCGGTCAGGCGCCAACCGCTCGAAGCGGCAGCCCGGCCGAAGTCGCGACCAAGCGGTTCGACGCGGCGGGCGGTGGGCCGCTGACGGTCATCGTCCGCGTGCACCGCGTCGAACGCTCCCCGCGCGCGCCTGCGTCCGGTACGACGCCGGTGCGCCCCCCAGTCACCGCGTGGACCCCGCGCACGACGGCGCCGCGCACCGCCCCGACGCGACGCGCCATTCCGGCCCCGCCCCCGCGGCCGTCGGACCCGCCGCCCGCACCGGTGACGAGGACGCGTGGCAGTCGCTGAGCGGCGGTGGCGCGCGATGGGCAGCGACGTCGAGCTCGTCGTCGTCGCCCCGCGGCCGACGACTGAGCGGCTGGTCGCGCGGGCGGTCGCGAGAGTCGCCCAGCTGGAGCAGCGCTGGAGCCGATTCATCCCGGACAGCGATATCTGCCGGCTCGGTCACGCCGCAGGTCGGCCGGTGGCGGTCAGCGACGACACGCTGCTCGCCGTACGGCGGGTGCTGCAGGCGCATGCCGAGACCGGCGGCCGGTTCGATCCCACCGTCGCTGCGGTGATGGACCGGCTCGGCTACGACCGGACGTTCGCCGCCGTGGTGGAGCGGCCGGCCGCGCGGCAGCCGCGCACCGCCGACGTGGCGGGCTGGGACGCCGGGACGCCTGTGGTCCCTGGCTGCGCAGGCATCACCGTGGACGACGCCGCGCGCACCGTGACGCTGCCCGCAGTTGTCCGGCTGGACCTCGGCGCGGTCGGCAAGGGCCTCGCCGCCGACATCGTCGCGGAGGAGCTGCTTGATGCCGGCGCGGACGGCGTCTGCCTCAACATCGGCGGCGACCTCCGCGTCGCCGGCACGCCTCCGGGCGGCCGGGAGTGGACGGTGTCGGTGGAGTGCCCGTTCGAGCCCGCCGACGAGGTGGCGCGGGTCGCGCTGTGGAGCGGCGGCGTCGCGACCAGCAGCCCGCGCGCCAAGCGCTGGCGGCACGACGGCGATCTGGTCAGCCACATCGTCGACCCCACCACCGGCCGGCCGCTCCGCGCGGCTGCGGCGTCGGTGACTGTCCTCGCCGGGGAGGCGTGGTGGGCCGAGGTGGTGGCGACGGCGTGCATCGTCGCCGGCCCGGCCGCGGCACTGGCAACCGCCGAAGCGCTCGGTGCCGACGCGATCGTCGTACGGCGCCGCGGCGTGGTGGCGTCCACACCGGGCGCCGGGGACTTCCTGCGCCCGCACCGGGCCGCCGACGGCAGTGGCCTGGAGACCGGATGAACGACAAGCTCGCCTGGTACATCGCGCGCGGCTCCGGCCTGGTGGCGTGGGCGCTGCTCGCCGCGGCGGTGCTGTGGGGGCTGCTGCTCGCGTCGGGGATGGTCCCGAGGAGGCCGAAGCGCGCATGGTGGCTGGACCTGCACCGGTTCCTCGGCGGTACGGCGGTCGCGTTCACCGTCGTGCACGTCGCGGCGCTGGTCGGCGACAGCTACGCGACGTTCGGGCCGGTCGAGATCCTGGTGCCGCTGGCGTCGCACTGGCGGCCGTGGCCGGTGGCCGCCGGCGTCGTGACGGTCTACCTGCTCGTCTCGGTGGAGCTGACGTCGCTGCTGCTGCCGCGGGTGCCGCACCCGATCTGGCGCACGGTCCACTACCTCAGCTTCCCGCTCTTCGCGCTCGCGACGTGGCACCTCGTCGGCGCGGGCACCGACGCCGCGGGCTGGCCGGTGCGGGTCGTGGTGCTCGCGACCTGCGCGGCGATCGTCTTCCTGACGGTGATGCGGGTGCTGACGCCGAAGAAGGGCCGGCCGGCGGCCGCACCGGAGCGTTCGGCCGAGCCGCGCGGCCCGGCGCCGGTGGCCTGACGACCGACCTCCTGTTGCCGGCCTAGAGGACGGCGATCGTGGCGACGTCGCCGGCGCCGACCAGTCGACCGAACACGTCGAGCCGGTCGCCGACGAGCTGTGCCGGGCCGGCGACCTCGTCGCCGCTCTTGAGCTCGACGAAGACGATCTTGCCGTCGTACTGCGTGAGGTCTATCGGCGAGGTCGCGTCGAGTCCCATACCTCGTATTTCGGCATCTGCGCGGCCAGTCCTGCCGCCCGTTCGGCCCAGTTCCTGCCGCGCCGGTACGCCGCCGCTCGGGCTACCGGTCGATCCGCCGTTCTGTAGGGTCGGCCGATGGGTCAGGCACGTGTGGTGAGCGTCAACGTCGTGCACGAGCTGATCCACGGCAGCCGCGGCTCGTGGAGCGGGATCGACAAGCGGCCGGTGTCCGGGCGCGTGCGGGTCGGCCGCCTCGGTGTCGAAGGCGACGTCCAGTACGACAAGCGGTATCACGGCGGGCCGGACCAGGCGGTCTACGCGTACGCCGCCGAAGGCGCGCAGTGGTGGGCCGGCGAGATCGGCCGCGACGTGCCGCCGGGGCAGCTCGGCGAGAACCTCACCACGCAGGGCGTCGACGTGACCGGTGCGGTCGTCGGCGAGCTGTGGCGGGTCGGCTCGACACTGCTGCAGCCGATCCTGCCACGCATACCGTGCCGGAAGTTCGCGGCGTACTGGGCGGTGCCGAGACTGGTCAAGCGCTTCACCGAGCGCGGTGACTGCGGGGCCTACCTGCGCGTCCTCGAGGAGGGCGACCTCGCGGCCGGCGACGCGGTCGAGGTCGTCGACCGCCCGGCGCACGGGATCACCATCGGCGACCTGTTCCGCGCGCAGGCCGGCGACCGCGACCTGATCCACCGGATCGCCGCGCTCGACGTGCTGCCGGACAAGATGCGGACGTGGGCGGCGGACATCGCCGCCGAGCCGGCCGAGGGAGCCGCCGAAGCCGGGTGACGTGGCGGCCGCCCGGCCCGCGCCGGGGGACAATGGCCGGGTGCCCTCCGCCCCGCCACCCGGCGACCCCGCGCCGCCGACCGGCGAGCTGCCGGCGGCCGCCCTCGCCGTGCTGGGTGAGCGGCCGTTCGGCTTCTACGTCCACGTGCCGTTCTGCGTGACCCGCTGCGGCTACTGCGACTTCAACACCTACACCGACCTCGGCGGGATGCAGTCGTCGTACGCCGCGGTGGTCGTCAGGGAGATCGAGCTGGCCCGGCGCGTCCTCGGCGACGCCGACGTGCCGGTCTCGACCGTCTTCGTCGGCGGCGGTACGCCGACGCTGCTGCCGGCGGGCGACCTCGCCACGATCCTCGGCGCGATCGAGCGCTGCTTCGGCCTGGCGCCCGGCGCGGAGGTCACCACCGAGGCCAACCCGGAGACGGTCGACCCCCGCTACCTCGGCGAGCTGCGCGCGGCGGGCTTCACCCGGCTGAGCTTTGGGATGCAGAGCGCCGTCCGGCACGTCCTCGCGACACTCGAGCGGGTGCACCAGCCGGGCCGTCCCGAGCAGTGCGTCGGCTGGGCGAGGGCGGCTGGGTTCGAGCAGGTGAGCCTTGATCTGATCTACGGCACACCGGGGGAGTCGGCGACCGACTGGCAGACCAGCCTGGCCGCGGCGGTCGGTTCCGGGCCGGACCACGTCAGCGCCTACTCGCTCATCGTGGAGCCGGGCACCCGGCTGGCCGCGCGGGTCGCCCGGGGCGAGCTGCCGATGCCGGACGACGACGACCTGGCCGACAAGTACGTCCAGGCCGACGAGACGCTGACCGCGGCCGGGCTCGGTTGGTACGAAGTCAGCAACTGGAGCCGGCCGGGCGCGGAGTGCCGGCACAACCTCGGCTACTGGCGCAGCGACGACTGGTGGGGCGCGGGTCCCGGGGCGCACGCCCACGTGGGCGGTCTCCGGTGGTGGAACGTCCGGCACCCGTCGGCGTACGCCGCCGCCGTCGGCGCCGGCCGCTCGCCGGCCGAGGCGCGCGAGCTGCTCGACCACGACGCCCGGCACGCCGAGCGGGTGCTGCTCGAGCTGCGGCTGGCCGAGGGTCTCGACGCCCGGGTGCTGACCGCGGACGAGCGGTCCGGCATACCGCAGCTGGTCGACGACGGGCTCCTCGTGGACCGGGGCGGCCGGCTGCTGCTTACCCGGCGCGGCCGGCTGCTCGCCGACGGCGTCGTGCGCTCGCTGCTGGTGACGGCGGATGGCGCTCCCGCCCCGGCTCGCTGACGTCCGCAGCGAAGTCGCCGAGCGGCGGCGGCGCCGTACCACCGGTTGATCGCCAAGGTCGGCGTGAGGCGAGTCGACCTGCCTTGCCCCGCGACGGCCGGCGGGGGAGGCTCACCGCATGACAACCGAGCTGTTCGCCGCTGTCGCGGCCGGCGACCGGGCGACCGTGGAGCGGCTCGTCGCCGCCGACCCGGCGCTGATCCAGGCGCGCAACGAGACCGGCGTGTCGCCCATCGTGTGGGCGCGCTACACCAACCAGCCGGAGATCGCAGACCTGCTGGCTGACCGCGCGCCGTCGCTCGACCTCTTCGAGGCGGCCGCGACCGGCCGCGCGGACCGGGTGCGCGAGCTGCTCGACCGGCAGTCAGCGAAGCCGGACGACGTCTCGCCCGACGGGTTCACCGCGCTGCACCTCGCGGCGTTCTTCGGTCACCCGGCGGTCGCCGCGCTGCTGCTCGAGCGCGGCGCCCCGGTCGACTGCGTCGCGACCAACGACATGTCCGTCGTACCGCTGCACAGTGCCGTCGCCGGCCGGCACGACGCGGTGGTCAGGCTGCTCGTCGAGTCAGGCGCCGACGTCCACGCGCGCCAGGAGGGCGGCTGGACGGCGATCCACGCCGCGGCCCAGCACGGCGACGAGGCGACCGTGGACCTGCTGATCGCGCACGGCGCCGACCCCAACCCGTGCACCGAGGACGGCGCGACCGCGGCCGACCTCGCGGCCGCCGGCGGCTACGCCGAGCTCGCCGAGCGGCTCCGCACCGGCGCACCGGAGTAGGACGGCGCCGCACCGGGGGGCACGCCTGCGCCAGCCGGTAGACTGGCACTCCGCCCACACGAGTGCCAGAGGTGGTGTCCGATGCTCGACGAGCGCAAGCTCGAGGTCCTGCGCGCCATCGTCGAGGACTTCGTCCGCACCAGCGAGCCGGTGGGCAGCAAGGCGATCGCCGAACGGCACAACCTCGGCGTCTCGCCGGCGACCGTCCGCAACGACATGGCGGCGCTCGAAGACGAGGGCTACATCGCCCAGCCGCACACCAGCGCCGGACGGATACCGACCGACAAGGGCTACCGGCTGTTCGTCGACCGGCTGTCGTCGGTCAAGCCGCTCAGCCCGGCCGAGCGCCGCGCCATGCACCAGTTCCTCGAGGGCGCCGCCGACCTCGACGACGTCGTACGCCGATCCGTGCGCCTGCTGGCGACGCTGACCCGGCAGGTCGCTGTCGTCCAGTACCCGTCGCTCTCCCGGTCCGCCGTAATCCATGTCGAGCTGGTGCAGCTGGCACCCAACCGGCTGCTGCTCGTGCTGATCACCGACACCGGCCGAGTCGAGCAGCGGGTCGTCGAGCTGGTCACCCAGCTCACCGGCGACGAGGTCGCCGACCTGCGGTCGCTGCTCAACTCGCGGCTCGCCGGCCGAGCGCTCACCGACGCCCCAGCGGTCGTCGCCGACCTCCCCGACACCGCGCGGCCCGAGCAGCGGCCGGTGCTGACGACGGTCATCACCGTGCTGCTGGAGACGCTCATCGACAAGAAGGACGAGCGCGTCGCGCTCGCCGGCACCGCCAACCTGACCCAGTCGGCGATCGACTTCCCGACGATTCGGCCGGTGCTCGAGGCACTCGAGGAGAACGTCGTCCTGCTCAAGCTGCTGGGCGAGGCCAACGATCCGAGCACCGTCATGGTGCGGATCGGCGAGGAGAACGCCGTCGAGGGGCTGCGGTCGACGTCCGTCGTGTCGATCGGCTACGGCCCGGGCACCGCTGTCGCGAGCATGGGCGTCGTCGGCCCCACCCGCATGGACTATCCGAGCACCATCACGGCGGTGCGGGCGATCGCCCGCTACGTCGGCGAGCACCTGGGCGGAGCCTGACCGTTGGCGACTGACTACTACGCGGTGCTCGGCGTGCCGAAGGACGCCGGCCAGGACGACATCAAGAAGGCCTACCGCAAGCTGGCGCGCGAGCTGCACCCGGACATCAACCCGGCCGAGGTCGACCGCATGAAGGAGGTCACTGAGGCCTACTCGGTGCTGTCCGACCCGGAGAAGCGGCAGCGCTACGACCTCGGCGGGTCCGACATGTTCGGCGGCATGGGCGGCTTCGGGGGCGCCGGCTTCGGCGGGCTCGGCGACATCATGGACGCCTTCTTCGGCGGCGGCGGCCCGGGCGCGGGCGGCGGGCGGGCGACGCGGTCGCGGGTGCGCCACGGCGCCGACGTG
Organism: Mycobacteriales bacterium; assembly: GCA_035645255.1. Lineage (GTDB taxonomy): Bacteria > Actinomycetota > Actinomycetes > BP-191 > BP-191 > DASQMY01. Next base: position 1,621 of record DASQMY010000256.1, on the reverse strand, counting down.
CTGGTCCGGCTCGAGCTGGACCTCCCGGAGACTGCGTTCGGCGCCAACAAGGACGTCTCCTACGACTCGGCGATCGTCTGCGACGAGTGCAGCGGGGCCGGTACGGCGCGCGGCACGCACCCGGAGACCTGCACCACCTGCCGCGGCCGCGGCGAGGTCAGCCAGGTGCAGCGGTCGTTCCTCGGCCAGGTCATGACGTCGCGGCCGTGCCCCGCGTGCGGCGGCGTCGGCACGAAGATCACCCACCCCTGCGGCCGGTGCCAGGGCGAGGGCCGGCTCGCGGACCGGCGGACCGTCACCGTCAAGGTGCCGGCCGGCGTCGAGCACGGCATGCGGATCAGGCTCTCGGGGGAGGGCGAGATCGGCCCGGGCGGCGGCCCGGCGGGCGACCTCTACGTCGAGATCGCCGAGCGGCCGCACGGCGTCTTCGAGCGCGACGGCGACGACCTGCACTGCCGCGTCTCGCTGCCGATGACCGCAGCCGCACTCGGCACGTCGGTCACACTGAAGACCCTCGACGGCGACGAGGACATCTCGATCAAGCCGGGGACGCAGGGCGGCACCGTCATCCCGCTGCGCGCGCACGGCGTACCGCACCTGCGCGGCGCCGGGCGCGGCGACCTCTACGTGCACGTCGAGGTGCTCACGCCGACCAAGCTCGACGACGAGCAGGAGGAGCTGCTCCGCCGGCTCTCCCGGCTCCGCGGCGAGGAGCGCAAGCCCGGCGCCTCGTCCAACGGGCTGTTCGGCCGGCTGCGCGACGCGTTCCAGGGCCGGTGACCGCGCCGGTCTTCCTCGTCGAGCCCGGGCAGCTCGCCGGCGACGAGGTCCGGCTCGACGGGCCCGAGGGCCGGCACGCCGCGCTGGTACGGCGGGTCGCCGCCGGTGAGCGGGTCGACCTGGCCGACGGGCTCGGCACCATCGCCCACTGCGAGGTGGTCGCGGTGGAGCAGGTCTCGCTGCGGCTGCGCGTGCTGGAGCGGGTCACCGAGCCCGAGCCGGCGCCGCGCCTCGTCGTCGTCCAGGCGCTGCCCAAGGCCGACCGCGGCGAGCTCGCCGTACAGGTGATGACCGAGGTGGGCGTCGACGAGGTCGTGCCGTGGTCGGCGGCCAGGTCGATCGTCGAGTGGCACGGTGCGCGCGGGGAGAAGAAGCTCGAGCGCTGGCGGTCGTCGGCGCGGGAGGCGGCCAAGCAGTCGCGGCGCGCGCGCATCCCGGTGGTTTCCGCGCTGGCCTCGACCGCGGACGTCTGCGCCCGGCTGTCCGCCGCGACGCTCGGCGTCGTGCTGCACGAGTCAGCTGCGGAAGCGCTCGCCGCGGTCGACGTCCCGTCGAGTGGTGAGATCGTCGTCGTCATCGGTCCGGAGGGCAGCCTGACCGACGGCGAGCTCGCGGCTTTTGCCGCGGCTGGTGCGTCGGCGTACCGGATGGGGCCTTCGGTGCTCCGCACTTCGACCGCGGGCGTCGCGGCTGCCGCCGTGCTGCTCGCGAAGTCGGGCCGCTGGTCCTAGCCGGCGCGAGCAACGGCGCTGGCACGGGGTGATCACCCCGTGCCAGCGCCGCTGCCCACCCACCTACCAGGCGAGGCCGTCGAGTACGGTGCCCTGCTTGGTGAAGATCT
>DASQMY010000255.1:0-14241 GCA_035645255.1 Mycobacteriales bacterium | reverse complement strand
GATGTCTCCTCGATGGTGAACAGCGCCGCGTCGCCCAGCCCGTTGTCGCGCAGCATGCTGCCGAGGTGCTCGCTCACGTCCGGCCCGGCGCCGGGCGGCACCCGGTTGAGCACCACCGCGAGCGCGGTGCTCCGCGCCCGGGCGGTCTGCAGCAGCTGCCAGGGCACGGCGTCGGCGTACCGCGCGGCCGTCGTGACGAAGAGCCAGAGGTCGGCGGCGGCCAGCAGCTGCCCGGCCAGCTCGCGGTTCTCGCGGACGACCGAGTCGATGTCCGGCGCGTCGAGGATCGCCAGACCCGGCGGTACGGCGGGGTGCGGCACGAGCTGCAGCGCGCGGGCGTCCGCCGCGGCCCCGGTCGCGCGGGCGAGCCCGGGCAGCACCCGGTCGTCGGCGAACCAGTCGCGGTCGGCCGGGTTGCAGACGATGACCGGCGCCCGCGTGGTCGGCCGCAGCACGCCCGCCGTACTCACGTCCGCGCCGACCAGCGAGTTGACCAGCGTGGACTTGCCGGCTCCGGTCGACCCGCCGACCACCATCAGCAGCGGGGCGTCGATCTGCCGCAGCCGCGGCAGCAGGTAGTCGTCGATCTGCCCGACCAGCTCGGCCTGCGACCGGCGGGCGTCGGCCGAGCCGTCGGTGTCGAGGCCGAGGCGCACCGCGGCGACCCGCCGGCGCAGGCCGGTCAGCGCGTCGAGCAGTGCGGTCGGTGATCGGACGGTGTCCACGTCAGGTCGTTACCGCCGATTGGGACGCCTCAACCCGGCTGACGGCCGGACGTGGCAGCCGCGCCGCTGCCGCGCCGCCCCTTCTGCCGGCGATCTGTCGTCGTCTCGGTCCTGGGGACACCGGTCGGCGGAGCGGTCAGCTCCGGGCGTTGCTGAAGCCGATCACCGTCGCGGTCCACCAGCACGCCTGCGAGACCGTCGCCGCGAGCAGGCCGCGCACCAGCAGCGCACCGGCACCGCGCCGGGCGCCGCGGCGAGCCGGCGGCCCTGCCGCGCCGCCGACAGGCCGTTGACCGCGAGGACGGTGACGAGCACGAGCTTGGCGCGGGTCAGTGGCGCGGACGTGTCCGGCGCGAGCAGCGTGCCGCTCGACCAGCCCGCCGAACCCGGCCCAGATCGGTACGGCGAGCCGCTCGCTGAGCGTGACGACCTCGGACAGCGACGCCCGGCCGAGCAGCCACAGCGTGCCGTGCCAGTCGACGGCCAGCACCGAGCCGAACCGCCGTGACCAGCGAGACCGGATGGACGAACAGCGCGGCGTCCCGCAGTGCCGGCCCGACGTGGACCACCGTCGAGATCGCCGCCGACATCGGCGCCGCGGCGACCACCAGCAGGGTGAGCCGGCCGGGCCGGCGGGGCAGGATCCGCGTCGCCGGCCCGGGGCGGTCGGCGGTGCTGCCGGCGCCAGTGATCAGCGAGGCCATCGCACCGCCCTTCGGCCCGGCTCCCCCGTCACTGCTGTCTACGCGCGGCGGCCGGCGACGGATTGCCCGGTGGTACGCCGGCGCGGTCCACCGGGCCGCGAAGAGCCGCGATCTCGCGGGTTTGCCCCGTGCGGTGCCCGGTGAGGATCGCAGCGTCCCGGCCGGCGACACCCTGGAGTCCTCGATGGAGCTGCGCGCGACGACGACAGTGCACAAGGAGCCGCTGGAGGTCTACGAGTTCTGGCGGCGGCTCGACAACCTGCCTAGCTTCATGGCCCACCTCGACGACGTCCGGACCACCGGCGACCGCACCAGCCACTGGACCGCGACCGCGCCGTTCGGCCGGACGGTCGAGTGGGACGCCGAGACGACCGAGGACCTGCCCGGCGAGCGGATCGCCTGGCGGTCGACCGGCGACGCCGACGTGGAGAACGCCGGGAGCGTGCAGTTCGTCCGTGCGCCCGGCGGCCGCGGCACGGAGGTGCACGTGACCATCCGCTACGACCTGCCAGGCGGCAAGCTCGGCGAGCTCGTCGCGCGCTACTTCGGCGAGGAGCCGCACCAGGCGCTCGACGACGACCTGCGCCGGTTCAAGCAGGTGCTGGAGACCGGCGAGGTGGTGCGGTCGGACGGCGCGCCGTACGGGAAGCGGGCTCGCAAGGAGTTCCCGCAGCGGCCGGCGCAGCCGATGTCCCCGACCGAGCTGGCGGAGGTGGACGAGTGAGGGCCACCTGCTGGGTAGCGCCGCTGAAGGTCGAGGTCCGGGACGTCCCCGACCCGACGATCCTCAACAGCCGCGACGCCATCGTCCGCATCACGTCGACCGCGATCTGCGGCTCGGACCTGCACCTGCTCAACGGCTACGTCCCCGCGATGCAGACGGGCGACATCCTCGGCCACGAGTTCATGGGCGAGGTCGTCGAGGTCGGCAAGGGGGTCGACCGCTCGAGGCTGAAGGTCGGCGACCGCGTCGTCGTACCGTTCCCGATCGCCTGCGGGGCCTGCGCGATGTGCCGAGTCGAGCTGTACGCGGGCTGCGAGAACAGCAACCCCAACGCCGGCTTCGCGGAGAAGCTGTTCGGGCACCCGACCGCGGGCATCTACGGCTACTCGCACCTCACCGGCGGCTACGCCGGCGGCCAGGCGGAGTACGCGCGGGTGCCGTTCGCCGGCGTGGGCCCACTCGTCATCGAGTCGGACCTCACCGACGAGCAGGTGCTGTTCCTGTCCGACATCCTGCCGACGGGCTACATGGGCGCGGAGTGGTGCGACATCCAGGACGGCGACATCGTCGCCGTGTGGGGCGCCGGGCCCGTCGGCCAGCTCGCCGCGGACAGTGCGCGGGTCCTCGGCGCCGAGCAGGTGATCGTCATCGACAAGGAGCCGTACCGGCTCACGATGGCCGCCGACCAGGGCTACGCCACCCTGAACTTCGACAAGGTCGACGTCCGCTCGGCGCTGCTCGAGCTGACCGGGGGCCGGGGCCCGGACAAGTGCATCGATGCGGTCGGCCTGGAGGCCACCCACGGCAGCCTGCCGATCGCGGCGTACGACAAGGCCAAGCAGCTGGCCCGGCTGGAGAGCGAGCGGCCGCACGCCCTCCGCCAGGCGATCGTCAGCTGCCGCCCCGGCGGCATCGTGTCGGTGATCGGGGTGTACGGCGGCGTGGTCGACAAGTTCCCCACCGGCGCGTGGATGAACAAGGGGCTGACGCTCAAGGCGGGGCAGTGCCACGCCCACAGGTACATGCGGCCGCTGCTGGGGATGATCGAGCGCGGCGAGCTCGACCCGACCCGGGTGATCACGCACACCCTGCCGCTGGAGCAGGCGCCGCACGGCTACGACATCTTCAAGAACAAGAAGGACAGCTGCGAGAAGGTCGTCCTCAAGACCTGACACACCGGTGTAATCGTGTAAGCATGCGGGGCGACCGAGGGAGCGCCCATGACCGAGCCGGTGCCGACGCTGCATGAGTGGGCGGGCGGCGCGCCCGCCCTCGAGCGGCTGACCGAGGCGCTCAACGCGCGCGTGCGGCGCGACGAGTTGGTAGGACCGCTCTTCGCGCACATGTAGTCCGACCACCCGAAGCACGTCGCGATGTGGCTCGGCGAGGTCCTCGGCGGTCCCGACGACTACACCCGCAGGCGCGGCGGGTATCCGCAGACGCTCGCGCACCACGTCGGCAAGGCGATCACCGAGCAGCAGCGGCGGCGCTGGGTCAACCTGCTGCTCGACGCGGCCGACGAGGCCGGCCTGCCGGGCGACCCGGAGTTCCGGGCGGCGTTCGTCGGCTACATCGAGTGGGGCACCCGCCTGGCGCTCCACAACTCACAGCCCGGTGCGGTGACCGCGGCCCACGCCCCGTGCCGCGCTGGGGCTGGGGCGTGGCCCCGCCGTACCGTGGCTGAGCACACAGCCACACCTGGGAGACCGCGATGACGACTCTGCAGAACCGACCCAACACAGCGCTGCTCGTCGTCGACGTGCAGAACGGCGTCGTCGGCGGGGCGCACGAGCGCGACGCCGTCGTCGCCAACGTCGCGAGCCTCGTCGAGAAGGCGCGCAGCCAGCACGTCCCGGTCGTGTGGGTGCAGCACTCGGACGACGACAACCTCGCGCGCGAGAGCGACGAGTGGCGGCTCGTCCCGGAGCTGGCGCGCGACGACGCCGAGCCGATCGTCGAGAAGCGCTACGCCGACTCGTTCGAGGAGACGACTCTGGAGACCGTCCTCGCGCAGCTCGCGGTGGGCCGCCTGGTCGTGGCGGGTGCCCAGACCGACGAGTGCATCCGCTCGACGCTGCACGGCGCGCTGGTGCGGGGGTACGACGCGACGCTGGTCAGCGACGCCCACACGACGGAGGACCAGTCGGAATGGGGCGCGCCGACGCCGGACAAGGTGATCGCCCACACCAACCTCTACTGGACCTACCACAAGGCGCCGGGCCGGTCAGCCGGCACGGTCACGACGAGCGACGTCGACTTCGGCGCGGCGACCTAGCGGCCGGTGTGGATCCGGGCTAGCCGGGCATCGCCAGGTCGAGCTCCAGCCAGCGCGCCAGGTCCTTGATCTCGCGGTTGACCGCGGCGGTCATCGCCTTCGTGAACTCGACGTCGCGATGGAGCGCGTCGACGCGCAGCACACCGGCCTTGAAGTCGGCGGTCGCGTCGAGCTTGCCGACCAGCCGGTCGCCGTACAGGACCGGCAGCGCGTAGTAGCCCCAGCGGCGCTTGGCGGCGGGCTTGTACATCTCTAGCTGGTAGTCGAACTCGAACAGCTCGGCCATCCGCTTGCGGTCGTGGACGAGCCGGTCGAACGGCGACAGCAGCGCCGCCCGACCCGAGAACGGCTGGCCCAGGTACGCCGGGTCGACGCGCCAGCTCCCCTTGACTCCCTCGACCACAGCGGGCTCGCCCGCCTCGCCGACGTCCAGTGGCTCGACGGGGCACTCCGGTCCTCGGGCGCGGGCGATGCCGAGAGCGCGCAGCCGCTTCTCGTTGCGGACGCGCAGCGCGTCTTCCGCCGGGACCACCGGGTCGTCGGGGTAGACCCGCTCCGCGAGATCCCACAGCCGGTCGCGACCCTTGCGGCCGGCGATCGCCACCTCGCCCTTGCGCACCATCAGCTCCAGCAGCCGCTCGACGTTGCGGTTGTTGGTCCAGCCCGTCGACCGCCACGGCACCGCGCAGGTGTCGGGGATGTCGCGCATGGTCAGCGGCCCGGACGAGCCGAGCAGCCCGAGGATGTTGCGCCGGCAGGCGTCGTTGGCCTTCACCCAGTCGCTGTTGGCCTCCTTCCAGTACGCAACCTCTCGGCGGCCCGGCCACTCCGCCATCTCCGCGCGGTAGAGCGCCAGGTGCGCGGCCGGCCGGATCATCGCCTGCAGCTCGAGCAGCGTTCGGTCCTCGAGCGCCGTGCCGAGCTCGGCCGGCGAGTACGCAGATCCGAGCCGGCTCCACGCCACGAGGTCCTGGCTCGGCGCGATCGCCGCGATCGGGTCGATCTGCAGCAGCGTCAGCCGGCGGACGACGTCCAGCAGTTCGGTGGGCCGGCTGCTGTCCAGCAGCTGCGCGCGCACGGCGATCCGTCGGGCGTCGGTGCGGGACAGGTGGTGGACGGCCACGAGGCGAGAGGCTAGCCGACTACTCGTCGACCTCGCGCAGGCGTGCGGTCAGGAACCCGGACTCCGCGGCGTTCGCCGTCGAGGCCAGTGCCTCGCGGTAGGCGGCCGCTGCCTCGGCCGGGCGGCCCAGCCGCCGGAGCAGGTCGGCTCGAGCGGCGGCCAGATACGGGTAGCCGTCGAGGGCCGGGTCCCCGACCAGCCGGTCGATGGCGGCCAGGCCCGCGGCCGCACCGTCCGCCTCGCCGACTGCGATCGACCGGTTGAGCGCGACGACGGGCGACGGCCAGCGCGCCAGCAGGATGTCGTACAGCTCCACGATCTGCGGCCAGTCCGTCTCGCCGTACGACGGCGCCTCGGCGTGGAGGGCGGCGATCGCGGCCTGGACGGCGTACCGGCCGCCCCGGCCACCACGGAGCGCCGATACGAGGAGCGCGCGTCCCTCGTCGATCGCCGCGCGGTCCCAGGCCGAGCGGTCCTGGTCGCGCAGCAGCGTCAGCCGGCCGTCGCCGTCGGTGCGCGTCGCCCGCCGCGCGTCCGTGAGCAGCAGCAGGGCGAGCAGCCCGCGCACCGCCGGCTCGTCCGGCATCAGCGCGTGCAGCATCCGCGCGAGGTCGAGCGCCCGGTCGACGAGCTCGGGCCGGACCAGCCGGTCACCCGCCGGCGCGGTGTGGCCGGTCGTGAAGACGAGATGCACGATGCGCAGCACGACATCCAGCCGGTCGGGGAGCTCGTGCGCCGCCGGCGTGCGGAAGGGGATCCGCGCCCCCGCGATCTTCTTCTTCGCCCGCGTGATGCGGGCCGCCATCGTCGCCTCGCTCACCAGGAACAGGCGCGCGATCTCGGGCGTCGTCAGGCCGCAGACCAGCCGCAGCGTCAGCGCGACCTGCCCGTCGCTGCTCAACGCCGGGTGGGCGCAGGTGAACACCAGCCGCAGCCGGTCGTCCGGGATCACGTCACTCCCGACCAGCAACGGCAGCTTCCGTCGCAGCGTGGTCTCGCGGCGCAGCAGGTCGAGGGCGCGGTTTCGCGCCGCGGTGGTGAGCCAGGCACCGGTGTTGTCCGGGACGCCGCGCGCGGCCCACGTCTCGAGCGCGGTCAGGAACGCGTCCCGGACGCATTCCTCCGCGAGGTCGAGGTCGCCGCACGGCGTCCGTGCCGCCCGGCGCGGAGGACGGCTCGGTCACATGCCGGAGACGTCCATGATCGGCCGCACCTCGACGCCCGCCGCCGTCGGGCAGAGCCTCGCGTAGGCGAGCGCCTTGTCGAGATCCGGCGCGTCGATCAGGTAGTAGCCGCCGAGGACCTCCTTGGACTCGATGAACGGGCCGTCGGTGACCGAGTCGCCGCGGATCGACGTAGCCGTGCTCGCCGGCTGCAGCGCATTGCCGCCGGTGATCTTGATGCCCATCCCCTCCGCGGCCGCCTCGAACGCGTTGAACTCCCGGCCGACCTCCGCGAACTCCTCCTCTGATGCGCTCGTCCAGTCCGTGTCCGGGTCGAAGATCATGATCATGTACTCGGCCATTTGCTTCCTCACTCGGCTCGTTGGTGGTGCTGACACCTACCCGACGAACAGCATCGCGTAAATCGACAAAGCCGCGACGAGTCGTTCAGTCCTCCACCTTGAACTCGAACTTCGCGTCGGCGGGCACGTGCGCGAGCTGCTCGGCAAAGTCGTCTTGGAGCGCGAGCAGCTCGTCGAACGGGACAGGGCGCCTCGCCGTCGCGGCGACGTCGGCAGCGAGCTCTGCCGAGAACAGCGGCGGGTAGACCGCGATCCGGCGTGGCCCATGCCGAGCGGTTCCCACGTCAAGGTGTCCGGCGGAAAGAAGCAGATCTCACCAGGTCGCCGACCAGGCCGCGGCCGTTGACCGCTAACCGACCCCCGAGCACGTCGTAGCCGACGACGAGGAACGGCGGCGGGCTCGCGGCAGCTGAGGGCTCGGCGAGCCCGGACGCCGCCGCGACGTCGGGGAGGTCGGGTCCCCCGCCCAGGACCCGGAGCCCCCCGGCGATGTTGATCAATGGTCTGCGATCCGGCGCCCGGCCGCGCTCAGTTGATCAACGCGATCACACGGACTTGATCGTCACGCAGGCAGCGGCGCACCGGCCCGGTAGATCATCTCGGTACGACGAGCAGAGCGCCGAGCGCCGTCGCGTACCTGTGCTGAGTGAGTGGGCGAGGGGGGAGTTGAACCCCCACGTCCTTTCGGACACACGGACCTGAACCGTGCGCGTCTGCCATTCCGCCACTCGCCCGAGTGGGTGCATTTGCGGCAGCGACGTTACCACGGGGACGCGGCCGTCCCCGCGCTCGTTACGCAGGTCAGCGGGCCGGCGGACGGCCCGACGCCAGCCATACCTAGCGGCGCCGATACGATCGCGGCTCAGCGGGGAAGAGGAGGCGCTATGGGAGTGCTGCAGCGCTTCGAGCGTCGGCTCGAGGGACTGGTCGAGGGGACCTTCACCCGCATGTTCCGGGGCGGGGTGGAGCCGGTCGAGATCGCCAAGGCGCTCCAGCGCGAGGCCGGCGACCACCGGACGATCGCGCCGACCCGGACGCTCGTCCCCAACGACTACTTCGTCGAGCTCGGCAGCCGCGACTACGACCGCCTCTCGCCGTACGCCGGACCGCTCGGCCACGAGCTGGCGGCCATGGTGCGCGAGCACGCCGCCGAGCAGCGCTGGTCGTTCGTGGGGCCGGTCACCGTGACTCTCGAGCACGTCGACGGGATCGCGCCGGGCATGTTCCGGGTGCGCAGCGGCGTGCAGGCGGGTCGGGTGGAGGAGCCGGCCCGCGTCGCATCGACCGGCCGACCGCGTCTGGTGTTCGAGGCGCCGGGACTCCCGCCACGCGAGGTGCTCGTCGACCGCGACGTGCTGGTGATCGGCCGCGGGTCGGAGGCCGACGTGCGGTTGTCCGACGTCGGTGTTTCGCGGCGCCACGCCGAGGTACGCCGAGAGGGCGACGAGGTGTTCCTGGTCGACCTGGGCTCGACCAACGGCACCATGCTCAGCGGCCGGCCGGTCGAGCGGGTGCGGCTGACTCCGGGCGACCGGATCACCTGCGGTCGCAGTGTCCTGGTCTACCGACGGGATGACGGCTGATGCCCGCGATCGCGCTCCTCGCCATCAAGCTGGCGTTCCTCGCGTTGCTCTGGCTGTTCGTGCTCGCTGCGATGCGGGCGATCCGCCTCGACATCTTCGGCCCGCGGGTGCCCAAGGCCGCCCGCCCGTCCAAGCGGTCCGCGCGGGCGCAGGCGCCGCGGCCCGCGCCCAAGCCGGCAAGAGCCACGAGCGGCCGGCCGGGCGGCAAGGCGCCGCGTGTCCTGCACGTCACCGAAGGCGCGCTCGCCGGCACCAAGGTGCCGCTCGACGGCACGCCGATCACCATCGGCCGGGCGCCGGGCTCGACGCTGCTGCTCACCGACGACTACGTCTCCAGCCACCACGCGCGGATCTTCAGCCGTGACGGCGCCTGGCTGGTCGAGGACATGGGCTCGACCAACGGCACGTTCGTCGGAGCCGGCAAGGTGACCGGTCCGACGCCGATCGGCCCGGGCGCCAAGGTCCGCGTCGGCAAGACCGTCCTGGAGCTGCGCAGATGACACTCGCGATCCGCTACGCCGCGCGCTCCGACGTCGGACTGCTGCGGCCCGGCAACGAGGACGCGGCGTACGCCGGACCGCACCTGCTCGCCGTAGCCGACGGCATGGGCGGGCATGCCGCCGGCGAGGTCGCGAGCGCCGTCGCCATCTCGTCGCTGGTGCCGCTCGACGACACCGACCGCGGGGACGACGAGGTGCTGCCGACGCTGGAGCGGGTGCTGCGATCGGCCAACGACCGGCTGCGCGAGATGGTCACCGCCAACCAGGACCTCGAGGGCATGGGCACGACGGTCACCGCGCTGGCCGTCGTCGGGCAGCAGCTCGGGCTGGTGCACATCGGCGACTCCAGGGCCTACCTGTACGCCGACGGCCGGCTCACGCAGATCACCCGCGACCACACGCTGGTCCAGCGGCTGGTCGACGAGGGCCGGATCGCGCAGGAAGACGCCGGCATCCACCCGCAGCGGGCGCTGATCACCCGCGCGCTCGACGGCCGCGACGACATCGAGTTCGACACCGAGCTGCGTGCCATGCGACCCGGTGACCGCTACCTGCTGTGCAGCGACGGGCTCTCCGGCGTCATCTCCGACGACACGATCGAGGCCGCCCTCCGCGTCGAGGACCCGCAGGCCGCGGTGGACGGACTCATCGACCTGGCCCTGCGCGGCGGCGCGCCGGACAACGTCACGGCGATCGTCGCCGACGTGGTGGACGTCGACGACGGCGCGACGACCGCCGTGCCGGTGCTCGCCGGTTCGGCGTACGACGGACCGGTCGACGTCGAGACGCGGCGGCCGGCGCGGAACGGCACCACGGTCGGCGACGGCGACCATGCCGCCGGCAAGGCCGCCAAGGCGACCGGCACGGCGGGCGAGCGCGCCGACACGCGCTCGGTGACCGGCCGCGGCCGGCGGATCCGCCGCCGGCGCGGGATCGTGCTCGCGATCCTCGCGCTCGGCATCCTCGGGTTCGGTGCCGCGGTGGCGTGGTCGTACGTGCAGTCGCAGTACTACGTCGGCGAGCACGACGGCAACGTCGCCGTGTTCCGCGGGGTTAGCGGCAGCGTCGCCGGCGTCGACCTGTCGAGCCGGCACGAGGCGCACCAGCTGCCGGTGGCGGAGCTGCCGGAGTTCCAGCAGGAGCGCGTTCGCAAGGGGATCCCGGCCGACAGCCTCGACAAGGCCAGGGGCATCGTCAGCTCGTTGCAGGGCGTCCGAGCCGACGCGACCCCGGCGCCGGTCGCCACGCCCACCGCGACGCCGACCCCCACGCCGAATCCGGTCGGGACCGCCTCGCCCACCCCGACATGAGCGCCATCGCCGCGAGGCTGTTCGGCCCGCCGACGCGCCGCCGGGTCGAGCTCCGCCTGATCCTGCTCGCGGTCGTGATCTCGATGGCCGCCTACGCCGCGCTCAACCTCGCCCAGGACGCCCACCTGTCCACCGGGCTGGTCGGCTACGGCGGCAGCCTCGCCGCGCTGTTCATCGCCGCGCACCTCGCGGTGCGCTGGCTGGCGCCGGCGGCCGACCCGCTGCTGCTCCCGCTGGCCGCGCTGCTCAACGGGCTCGGCCTCGTCGTCGTCCGGCGGATCGACTACGCCTACCAGGAGCGCGCCGAGGACGCCGCGCAGAACGCGCCGCAGCAGCTGATCTGGACCGCCGTCGCGGTCGTCGTGTTCGTCGGGGTGCTGATCGCAGTCCGCGACCACCGGGCGCTGGACCGCTACCGCTACACGTTCATGGTCGTCGGTCTCGTCCTGCTGCTGCTGCCCGCGCTGCCGGGCATCGGCCGGACGATCAACGGCGCGCGGCTGTGGGTCCGGGTCGGGCCGATGACCGTCCAGCCGTCGGAGATCGCCAAGCTCGCGCTGATCGTGTTCTTCGCGAGCTACCTGGTGGCCAAGCGTGAGGTCCTCTCGCTGGCGACGCGGCGCATCCTCGGCCTGCACCTGCCGCGGGCCCGCGACCTCGGCCCGGTGCTGCTCGCCTGGCTGGCCAGCCTCGCCGTGCTGGTCCGCGGCAAGGACCTCGGCACGTCGCTGCTGTTCTTCGGCGTCTTCCTGGTCATGCTCTACATCTCGACCGAGCGGACCTCGTGGCTGCTCATCGGCGTGTTGCTGTTCGCGAGCGGCGCGGTCGTCGCCTACCGGCTGTTCGGCCACGTCCGGGTGCGCTTCCAGACCTGGATCGACCCGTTCGCCGACCCGCAGGGCGACGGGTTCCAGCTGCTGCAGTCGCTGTTCGGGCTGGCCACCGGCGGCCTGCTCGGGACCGGCCTGGGTCGCGGTCGCCCGGCGGAGGTCCCCTACTCGCGCACCGACTTCATCTTCTCCGCCATCGGCGAGGAGCTCGGTCTGGTCGGCGTCGCCGCGGTCCTGCTCATCTACCTGTTCATCGTCGCCCGCGGCATGCGCACCGCGCTCGGTGTACGCGACGAGTTCGGCAAGCTGCTCGCCGCCGGGTTGTCGTTCTCCCTCGCGCTGCAGGTGTTCGTGGTGGTCGGCGGCGTCACCCGCCTGATCCCGCTGACCGGGCTGACGCTGCCCTTCCTGTCGTACGGCGGGTCGTCGCTGGTCGCCAACTACGCGCTGATAGCGCTGCTGCTGCGCATCTCCGACTCCGGGCGCACCCCCACCGCCGGACCCGTGACACCCGCCGCGCGGTCCGACGACATGACCGGTGAGATGACCGCGATCGTCTCGCGAGGCGGTGTCCGGTGAACACGCCGCTGCGCCGTACCGCGATCGCGGCGATCGTGCTGTTCGCCGCCCTGTTCGTCAACGTCAACTACGTGCAGTTCGTCCAGGCCGACAGCCTGCGCGACAACCGCCACAACCGGCGCGTGCAGCTCGACCGCTACGCGGAGGAGCGCGGCGAGATCCTCGCCGGCGACAAGCGGATCGTCACCAACATCGAGACGAAGAGCCGCTACCGGTTCCAGCGCCAGTACCCGAGCGGCCCGCTCTACGCGCACATAACCGGCTACAACTCGCTGTACTACGGCCGCACCGGCATCGAGGACGAGTACGACGACGTCCTCGCCGGCGAGGACGAGTCGCTGTTCGCCAGCCGGGTGTCCGACTTCATCACCGGCCGCGAGCCGCAGGGCGCGGCCGTCCGACTGACCATCCGCGACAGCGTCCAGCGCGTCGCCGCGAAGGAGCTCGGCGACCGGCGGGGCGCGGTCGTCGCGATCGACCCGAAGAGCGGCGCGATCCTGGCGATGGTCAGCACGCCGACCTTCGACCCGCAGCCGATCACCTCGCTCGACCAGCGCAAGGCGGCGGCCGGCTTCGACAAGGCGAAGGACACCCCGGGCAACGCCCTGGTGAGCAAGGCGACGGCGGACACCGCGCCGCCGGGGTCGATCTTCAAGGTGATCACCGCGGCGGCGTACCTGGACAAGGAGCGCAAGAAGCCGAGCGACCGGATCGCGTCGCCGCACCGGCTCGACCTCCCGCTGACGACCAACGTGCTGCGCAACTTCGGCGACAGCACGTGCGGCGGTGACAACGTCACCATCGAGAAGGCGCTGGAGGTCTCCTGCAACACGGCGTTCGCCAACATGGGCCTCGCCGTCGGCCCTGAGGCGCTGCGCGAGCAGGCCGAGAGGTTCGGCTTCAACGAGCCGTTCGACGACTTCCCGCTGCGCACCGTGCGCAGCGTCTTCCCGGCCGGCATCGACGAGCCGCAGACGGCCTACGCGTCCATCGGGCAGCACGACGTGCGGGTGACCCCGCTGCAGATGGCCATGGTGGCGGCCGCGATCGGCAACAGCGGCGTCGTCATGGAGCCGCGGGTGGTCGACGCGGTGATCGGCGAGGACCTGCAGCCGATCCGCGGAGCCAGCCCGGAGGTCGACCGGCTCAAGGAGCAACCTGCGGTCACCCCCGAGATCGCCGGGATGCTGACGCAGATGATGGAGACGGCGGTCCGCACCGGCAGCGGACAGAAGGCGCAGATCCAGGGCGTCCGGGTCGCCGGCAAGACCGGCACGGCGCAGAACGCCGCTGGCAAGCCGCCGCACGCGTGGTTCATCGGGTTCGCCCCGGCGGACAACCCGAGCGTCGCCATCTGCGTCTTCGTCGAGGGTGGTGACGCGGGCGGTTCGACCGAGGCGACCGGTGGCCGGGTCGCCGCACCGATCGCGAAGGCTGTGATGGAAGCCGCACTGAAGTGACGAGGCTCGCCGCCGACGTGCTGCTCGGCGGCCGCTACCGGCTCGCCGACCTGATCGCCGTCGGCGGGATGGGCGAGGTGTGGCGCGGGACCGACGAGGTGCTGCACCGGCAGGTCGCGGTCAAGGTCCTCAAGCAGGAGTACGTCGACGAGCCCGGCTTCCTGGAGCGCTTCCGGGCCGAGGCCAGGCACGCCGGCGGGCTGTCCCACCCGGGGATCGCCACGGTCTTCGACTACGGCGAGGACGGCGGCACGTCGTACCTGGTGATGGAGCTGGTCGACGGCGAACCGCTGTCCAGCCTGCTCGCCCGCGAGGGCCGGCTGCCCGCCGCGCGGGCGCTCTCGATCGTCGCAGACACCGCCGGCGCGCTGCACGCGGCGCACACAGCCGGCGTGATCCACCGCGACGTGAAGCCGGGCAACATCCTGCTGCCGGCCGGCGGCTCGGTGAAGGTGACCGACTTCGGCATCGCGCGCGCCGTGGACGCCGTACCGGTGACCCAGACCGGCACGCTGCTCGGGACCGCGCACTACCTGTCACCGGAGCAGGCGGCCGGGCAGCGGGTCGGCCCGACGAGCGACGTCTACTCGCTCGGCGTGGTGCTCTTCGAGTGCGTCGCGGGTCACCGCCCGTTCGAGGAGGGCAACGCCGTCGCGATCGCGATGGCGCACCTCGGCACACCGGCGCCCGACCTGCCCGCCGACGTGCCACCCGCCGTACAGGAGATCGTCCGGACGGCGCTCGCCAAGGACCCCGCCGACCGGTTCCGGTCCGCGGCCGACTTCGCCGCGGCCGCTGCGGCGGCCGGCACGGTGGTCGGGTCGGGCGACGCGCCGACCGCCGTGCTGCATGGAGCGCCGGCAGCCGTGCCGGCGACGGCCGTCCTCCGTGCTGAGCCGACCA
>DASQMY010000254.1:0-17298 GCA_035645255.1 Mycobacteriales bacterium | reverse complement strand
ACCATCGAGGACCCGATCGAGTACGTTCACCGGCACAAAGTGGCTGCCGTGAACCAGCGCGAGGTCGGCGACGACACCGACTCCTTTCCGCAGGCGTTGCGCGCGGCGCTTCGCGAGGACCCGGACGTGCTGCTGATCGGCGAGATGCGCGACCTCGAGACGATCCAGACAGCGCTGACGGTCGCCGAGACCGGCCATCTGGTCTTCGCGACACTGCACACCAACGACACCGCGCAGGCGCTCGACCGGATCGTCGACGTCTTCCCCGCGGAGCAGCAGACGCAGATCCGCGTCCAGCTGGCCAACTCGCTGACTGCGATCGTCTACCAGCGCCTGCTGCCCCGGCCTGACGGCGGCCGCGTCGCGGCGTACGAGGTGCTCGTCGCGACCCACGCCATCCGCAACCTGATCCGTGAGGGCAAGACCCGCCAGATCCGCAACCTGGTCCAGACCGGGCAGCGTGAGGGGATGCAGACGCTCGAGGCGTCGCTGTCCGACCTGGTCGCGCAGGGCAAGATCCGGTACGACGACGCGATCGCGTTCGCGAGCTACCCGAACGAGATCGCCAAACCGCGCTAGGGCAAGCAGAAAGGCCCCGACCGTAGTCGGGGCCTCTCGGTGAGCTCAGGTACTACGCGGGGCAGGGTGAGACACCGGCGACTGCACCGGTGCCGTCGGTCGTGTGCAGCGTCGACGCCGACGCGAGGAAGCCGGCGGTCGACAGCGCAGCGGTGCTGGCGGCGTACGAGTTGTTCTTGGCGAAGTGCGCCTGCTGCGCGGTCTGCACCGTGGTCCGGTCGGTCTTGCAGGCGTTGACCTGGCCGCGGTCGTTGATCCCGCTGACCGAGAAGACGACGATGCCGGCGAGGACGCCGAGGATCGAGATGACGACGAGGACCTCGATCAGGGTGAAGCCGTCTTCCTGCCGCGCCCGACGGATGCGCTCCATCATGTGAATCTCCAATGCGTTGATGCCGGGCGTTCCGGCTGACATCTGTCTCATCGGCGCCCCTGCGGATCCCTGTAGCCAAATGATCCAAGTAGGGCCTAGCGGACGTCTGCAGTAGCCCGAACGGACTAGCGGAGAACGCTCCACCGGTTGACTGTCACGCTCGCGCCGGGATTGCTGCCGAGTCCGTCGTCGATGGTGACGTCGGCGCGCAGTCGCTCGTCGCCGCCGATCGAAGCCGTCAGCAGCACCTGCCGGTTCGCCGTGCCGGGCATCGCGATCAGCGCGCCGGCGTAGCCGGCACCACGCGTCAGCCCCAGCTGCAGCGTGCGCGCTACGACACCGCGCTGCGTGACCTGGTTCAGCTGGCCCGTCATCGACAGGTCCACGGCGGCGAGTGGCGCGTAGATCGTCCCCTTGATCGCCATCCTGGCCGCTGCGCCGGTGCTACGGAGGACCGCGCAGGTCGTGTTCGTCGACGGAAGGTACGGCGTCGCCGCCATGCACCCGGTCGGGCTGGTGGCCTTGATGCCGTCGATCGTGTAGCCGATGTCCAGTGCTGCCCCGTTGAAGTACGAGACGAAGTACGGGACGCCCTGCTTGTCCGTCACCCGGTACTGCATCGAGATCCCGTTCGCTCGGGCCGGTGTGTTGATCTGGTCCAGCACGTTGATCGCGACCGTCGTCCCGACCGGACAGGCAGACATCGCGCACGGAATCGCGGGGTACGCGACTGCTGCCGACCCGTCGGCAGGCGTCAGGGTCAGCGTCGGCGCGCTGCTCGGCAGCCACTCGTTCTCGTACCGGGCGGCGACGCGGAGCGACGCCGACGTGATCCGCGCGTTCGCCGGGATCGCAGTCGTCGAGAAGCCGGCGAGGTTGATCACGGCCACGCCCTTGTTGGTGCTGGCGGTGAACTTCGCCTCCGTCGCGTCGATCTGGCGTGCGTCGCCGGCCGGCGTGAAGGTGTTCGGCTCGCTCCCCACCGGGGTGGAGGTCTCCACCGTGGACGTCAGCGGGGTCACCGGTCCGACGATGTCGGCGGCGCTGGCCGTGGGGGCGTAGACGGCGATCCGCTGCCCCGCCGACAACGGCGGGCAGAGCTCGAAGGACCCGGCGGTGACCGCGAGGCGGCTGTCCGCGCCGAAGATGAACTGCACGCCGGCGAGCGCCAGGTTGCAGCGGCTGGGGAAGGCCGCCGTGGTGACGGCGCCGCCGACGACCTCGGCAGTCGAGTCGTTGATCAGCCACTGGCGCGTGCCGGACGGCAGCAGGTCGTCGAACTGGAAGTAGTAGACCCCGGGAGTGAAATGGAAGCGCTTGTTGGGGCAGCCGCCGCCGGTGAGCGCGTTCAGCGCGGCCGCTGACTTGTAGAAGCCGGGCGCGAACGTGACGGTCCCACCGGCGGCGCACGCCGGCGCGGTGGCCGGCGCCGGCACGCTGCTGATCGGCGCACTGTAGCCGGGATCGGTGGCCGACGGCGGCACCGCTGCCGGGCAGCTCGTCGTGGACGCACTCACCGGGCCCGTGCCGGAGAGCGTCCGGCAGGTGAGGCTCCCCTGCACGGTGAGCGATGCGGTCGCCGGAACGGTTGCGGTGCGGTTGGTGATCACGTTGCCGGTCACCAGCGGAGCCGCACCGGCCGAGAGGACGAGGCCCTCACTCGGATGGCTCGGCAGCGTGAGAACCGAGTTGGCTGGCAGCGAGCCCCCACCGACGACGACCGACCCGGCACCGCTGCCGGGTCTGCCCCTGCACTCGACCGAGACCGCCGTGCCGTTGACCGCCGCGGGCAGACTGAAGCACCCGGTCGCCGGGCCCTCCTTGCCGATGGTCACGTCACCCCGGATGGTGTTGATAGCGCCCTCGACCGCGGCGTCGGCGGCGTACTGCTGCTCGGTCTTGGTGTGCAGCTGGTTCCCGTTGCGGAACGCCGAGTCGGCGAACGTCAGCAGCGCGCCAACGGCGAGCCCGAAGAGACTGAGGAACGCGAGCGCCATGATCAGCACGCTGCCCTCGTCGCTCGTGCCTCGACTCCCGAGCCGCGTGTCCCGACGTCGGCTCATTGCGAGCGCCGCTGGCCGACGACGACGAAGGTCAGGTCGCCCGCCGTAGCCGTCATCGTGGCAGACGTGGGAGTCGCGCAGCCGGGGTCACAGCTGACGGCCGCTGTGCTCACGTCGCGCGCGATGACGATCTCGGACTGGATGATGCCGCCGACAGTCAGCCGGCGGATCAGCTCGGTGACCCCGCCAGTGGTCCGGCACGTCCACTCCGCGACCTTGGTCGTCATCGGAAGGGTCCCGGCGTCGTTGAGCTCCTGCCACTGCAGCTGCGCAACGTTCGGCGATGCCCCGGAGCACGGAGTCCCCGACGTCGTGATCGTCATGGCGCTCTGCACGTCGCCGGGGAAGATCGCGGCCGCGAACTGCGCACCGCGTGACGTCGCGATCCGCGTGTTGGCGGTGTCGGTCGTCTTGACGCCGACGAAGAACGCGGCGGCGATGACCGCGCCGAGCAGTCCGGTGATCGCCGTGGCGAGGACCAGCTCGACCAGCGTCACTCCTGAGTCGTCGGGCCGCTTCATGCGGCTCTCTTGGCCAGGTCGACGTCCACGACGGCGCGCCCATCGGTGCTGCGGATCCGGAGCGAGACTCGCTGCAGTCCGGAGTCCGTCGTACACGTCGCGGCGAAGGTCGACCCGTCCCAGTAGCTGACGACGACCGCGTCCTTCGTGTAACCGGCGGGGAGCGTGAAGCCCGCACCGGCGTAGCTGGTGGCGCAGCCGACGTAGACATCGGCCTTCACCCGCTCGGCGTACGACGCGAGGTGCGTCGACGCCGTGGCGTGCTTGCGGTTGGCGTCGGACGCGACGACGGACGTGTACATGCCGCCGACCATCGCGGTCATCGCGATGCCGAGGATGGAGACCGCGACGAGCGACTCGACCAGTGTGCTGCCCTCGTCGCGGAGTGCGGCGGTCACCCGCCGGGTCCGCCCTTGAAGATGCCGTACATCGCGGAGATCAGCGCGACGGCGACGAACCCGACCAGCAGGCCCATCGCGATGATGACTGTGGGCTCGACCAGTGTCGTGAACCGCTTGATCTTGTAGTCGAGTTCGCGCTCGTAGAACCGGGCCGCCGAGACGAGCTGCTGGTCGAGGGAGCCGGTGCTCTCGCCGACGCGGATCATCTGCGTGGCCGCGGAAGGGAATACCCCGGTGGCGGCGAGCGGCCGCGCGATGCCCTCGCCCTCGAGCATGCGGTCGCGCGCCTTGAGCAGCGCGTTCTCGTAGACGACGTTGCCGACGCCGGCGCTCGCGACGCTCATCCCCTCGGGCATCGGGACACCCGCTACCAGCATCGTGGCGAGGATGCGGCAGAACCGCTCGACGACCGCGAAGCGGACGATCGGGCCCAGGAACGGCGTACGCAGGATCAGGCGGTCTCGGAGGTGGCGGCCCCGGTCGGTCCGGATGGCCGAGACGATCGAGACCCCGGTGACCACGGCGACACCGAGCAGTACCGGCCACAGAGTCGACAGGGCGTCGGTGAAGTTGATCAGGATGCGGGTCGGCAGCGGCAGCTCCTGGTTGAGCGACTTGAAGAATGCCTTGAACCGCGGGAGCACGAAGACGGTGATGATCAGCACCGTGACACCGGACAGCCCGGCGACGATCGCGGGGTAGGCCAGCGCGCCGCGGATCTTCTGCTGCGCCTCGACGTCCCGCTCCAGGTAGCCGGAGAGCTGGTCGAGCACCAGGTCGAGATCGCCGCTCAGCTCCGCGGAGCGGAGCATCGTCCGGTAGGAGACCGGGAAGACGGCAGGGTGCGCGTCGACCGCCTCGGCGAAGGTCTCGCCGGACTGCACGCTGGCCGCGATGTTGCGCAGGATCTCGCGCAGGCCGGCGTTCGGTGACTCCTCCGCGAGCAGATCGAGCGCCTCGAGGATGGGGATCCCTGCTCGCAGGAACGCGGACAGCTGGCGGGACAGGTGCATGAGCTCGACGCGGCTGACCTTGCGGGCGCGTACGCGCACCCGTGGCTCGACCTGCTGCACCTCCGCGGCGACCAGGTCGCGCTCGAGCAGCATGACGCGCGCGTCGCCCGGGTTGCTCGCCTTGATCCGGCCATGCACGATCTCGCCGTCGAGGGACTCGGCTGCGTAGTCGAACCTGGCCATCAGTCGGCGCTCACAGCGTGTAGATGCTGCGGACGATCTCCGCGATCGTGGTGACTCCGTCGCCGACCAGGCGGGCCGCCTCGGTGCGCAGCGTCGTGGTGCCCTGCGCGACGGCGAGGTCGCGGATCGCCTGGTGCGACGGCCGCTCGACGACGAGCTGCCGCATCTCAGGGCTCATGACCATCAGCTCGTAGACGCCGATGCGGTCGGAGTAGCCGGTCTCGGCGCAGAAGGTGCAGCCCTCACCCCGGAAGAAGCCCTGGATCGGCGTGACGCCGCCGGACTCGACGTAGAACGTCAGCTCTTCAGGGGTCGGCTGGTGGGACCGGCGGCACTGGTCGCAGATCCGGCGTACCAGCCGCTGGCTGAGCACCCCGCTGACCGCCGACGCGATGAGGAACGGCTCGATCTGCATGTCGAGGAAGCGGTGCAGCGCCGAGGTCGAGTCGGTCGCGTGCAGCGACGACAGGACGAAGTGCCCGGTGAGGGCGGACTGCACGGCGATCCGTGCGGTCTCCGGGTCGCGTACCTCGCCCACGAGGACGATGTCCGGGTCCTGCCGCAGGATCGCCTTGAGGCCGGCGGCGAAGCTGACGCCCGCCTGCTCGTTGATCTGGATCTGGTTGATGGTCGGGAAGCGGTACTCGACCGGGTCCTCGATCGTCATGATGTTGCGCTCCGCGCTGTCGAGCTCGGAGAGCGTCGCGTAGAGGCTGGTGGTCTTGCCGCAGCCGGTCGGTCCGGCGCAGACGACCATCCCGTACGGCGCGCTGACCATCGCGGCGTACTTGGCCTGGGTCTCCGCCGTCATGCCGAGCTGGTCGATCCGGAAGAGCGGCTTGCTCTTGTCCAGCAGCCGCATCACGACCTTCTCGCCGGTGACCGTGCCGCTGGTCGCGACTCGGATGTCGATGCTCCGCCCGTCGACGCTCATGGTGAGCTGGCCGTCCTGCGGGCGACGACGCTCGACGATGTTCATGCCGGCGAGGACCTTGATCCGGCTGGCGATCGCCGGGCCCATCTCGACCGGCAGGCTGAGGATCTCGTGCAGCACGCCGTCGATGCGGAACCGCACCCGCACACGGGTGTCGCTCGACTCGATGTGGATGTCGGAGGCGCGGTCGCGAAGGGCCTGCGTGACCACGAGGTTGACGACCTGGACGACCGGCGCCTCCTGGTTGACGGGCGCCGAGATCCGGCGGTCCGCGCGGCGCCGGTCGTCGACCTGGGAGAACGCGGAGACGTGCCGGCTGACGTCGGCGAGCGCCTTGTAGTTGCGGTCGATCGCCCGGGCGATGTCGGACGCCGACGCGACGACGAGCCGCACCCGCATCCCGGACGCCTTGCCGAGGTCCTTGGTGAGCTGCTCACTGGGGTCACCGACCGCGATCTCGAGCTCGCCCTCGTCGATCCGCAGCGGCAGCGCGGAAAGGCTGCGCGCCGACGACTCGGTCAGCTTCGCGAGCGCGGCGACCTCAGGTGCCTGCTTGCGCAGGTCGACGACCGGGAGCGAGAAGTGCTCGGCGAGGGCGTCGGCGAGCTCGCGCTCGTCCACCACGCCGAGCTCGACGAGCAGCGCGCCGAGCCGCTTGCCGGACACCCGCTGCTGGAACAGCGCGTCGCTGAGCTGGGCGGCGGTCAGGTGCTCGCGCTCGAGCAGGATCTCGCCGAGCAGCCGCTTGCTGCCGGCCGGGTCACCGCTGGGTTCTGGCCTCAGGGCCGCTCGCACGAGTGCCTCCACTGCGGACTCGGCGGAGCGAGGGATCCGCACCGCTGCTCTTCCGCTTCCTGTGGGCTATCGGCGTAACTCGAAGATCCTTGAGCCTTTCGCTACGCCGAACGGGTGAACCGGCTGGCGGCGCAGGAGCGAAAACTGGTGGCCCGGCAGCCGAGCAGCGCGTAACGATGCCCGGATGCAGACCTCCCTCTCCCCAGGCTTCGTGACCCGCAGACCCACCGAGGACGACGCGGAGGAGATCCACGGCCTCGTGGCCGCGTGCGACGTCGCGGCGATCGGTGCCGTCGACACGACGGTGGAGGACCTGGCCGACGAGCTCGTCGAGCCCGACTTCGACCTCGAGCGCGACGGCTGGCTGGTCTACGCGGGCGACCGCCTCGTCGGCTGGGCGTGGGCCTGCCGCAAGGGCGAGAGCGACAACGTCGACATCGACGTCTACGTCCATCCCGACCACCCGGACGCTGCGGCCTGGATGTGGGACGCCGTCGAGCGGCGCGCTGCCGAGATCGCCCACGAGCTGGGGCATCAGCAGGCGGTCGTCGACGTCGGCATCCACGCGCAGGACGCCGCCAAGCGCGCGGCGGCCGACGAGCGCGGGTACGCCGTCGCGACGGTCTTCTACCGGATGCGCATCGACCACGAGGGCCGCGTCGAGGACCCCGAGCTCCCGCCCGGTGTGACCCTGGAGACGGCCGACGACGACGACACGGTACGCCGCGCGGCGCACGGCGTGGAGCAGGGGTCGTTCGCCGAGCACTTCGGGTTCGTGCCGAAGAGCTACGACAGCTGGCTGGCCGACAAGGAGTCGCAGAGCGCCTTCGACTGGTCGCAGCTGCGGCTGGCCCGCGTCGACGGCGAGCCGGCCGCGATGCTCGCCGGCAACAACCAGTTCGTCCCCGACGACAACTGCGGCTACGTGCCGACGCTCGCGACGCTTCCGGGTTACCGGGGCCGCGGACTCGGTGCACTGCTGCTGCGCGACGCGTTCGCGCGCGACGCGCGGGCCGGGCGAGTCGGCACGTACCTGCACGTCGACGCCAACAACACCACACCGGCGCTGGGGCTCTACGAGTCGGTCGGCATGCGGAAGGTGATGGCGATAGAGGTGTGGCGTCGCACGGTGTCGGCTTGACCGTCGCGCGGTTCCCGGCGCACGACGGCACGCAGCTCGCGATCACCACTGTCGGCGACGGCGCGCCACTTCTCTGCCTGCCCGGCGGTCCGGCGCGCGCGGCTGAGTACCTCGGCGATCTGGGCGGGTTGTCCACCACGCGCACGCTGCTGCTGCTTGACCAGCGCGGCGTCGGCCGCTCCGCCGTCCCGAGCGACCCGTCGACGTACCGGGTCGACCGGCTCGTCGAGGACGTCGAGGCGGCCCGCCGGCACCTCGATCTGGACCCGGTCGACCTGCTCGCGCACTCGGCCGGTGCCAGCCTCGCCTTGCTGTACGCCGCCCGGTTCCCGGAGCGGATCGGCCGGCTGGTGCTCGTCACGCCGTCGCTGAACGTCGTCAGCTCGCTGCAGGGGACGCCGGAGGAGCTCGAGGCGGTCCTCGCGCGACGGGCCGACGAGCCGTGGTACGCCGACGCGCACGCCGCGCTCATGCAGCGGTTCCAGGGCGACGCCGGCCCGGACGTGATGCGGCGGATGGCGCCGTTCTCCTACGGGAGGTGGGACGATGCAGCGGCCGACCACGCCGACCGCGACGCCGAACAGCGCTCGGCGGAGGGAGCGGCCGGGTACTACGCCGACCTGACCGTCGACGAGGAGCAGGTTCGGGGCGCGCTGGCGGCGCTGGACGCGCCGGTCCACGTCACGGCGGGCGACGTCGACCTGCACCCCTCGCCGCCCGTCGCGGCACGACTCGCAGCGCTCTTCCGGCACGGCGAGCTGTCCGTCCAGCCGGGCGCGGCTCACTACCCGTGGCTCGACGACCCGGCCGCGTTCTGCAGCGCCGTCGAGGGTTTCCTCGCCCGGAGCTAGTGGGACCGGCCAGGCGTCAGAGCCGGACGCTCATCTCCACCGTCACGTCGTCACCGGGCGACAGACCGCGCGGCTTGCGCACCGCGTCCTTGAGCGGCAGCAGGTAGCCGCCGTCCTTCGGGAACAGCGACGTCTCGAAGTCGACACCGCCGACGCGCGCCTCGACCGGGATGACGCCCCAGCCGTACGACGCCAGCGCGGCAACCTCGCGGATGTCGGCCGACTCCGCCGCGGGGACCGGCACGAAGTAGAACGGCGACGGCCCCCGCCACTCGATCACCTTGCCGGCGAAGGTGAGGTCCACCGCGTCAGTCGCGCTGCTCGAGGACGGCGAGGTCGCGCTCGGCGTACTGCCGGTGCCACCACTCCTCGTTGAGCACGATCAGCAGGCACTCGCGGACCGGGAACGTCGCGCCCGCGGGCGGCCAGCCCGGACCGACCAGCGGCGCGGTCTCGACGTCCAGCCGGTCGTCGGTCAGGCCGTCGACGACCCCGCGGACGACTGCCATCGCCCGGTGGCGCAGCGCGAGCGCCTCGTCGAGCGACGGGCGGGCGTCGCGGTCGTTGGGCAGCTCCGGTATCGGCGTCGCCTGGTCCCACGGCAGCGAGAGCGGGTGCCACGGGAACTCGACACCGACGATGCACCGGCCCACCCACGACTCGCTGGCGAACGCCAGGTGGCGCAAGGTCTGGATGAACGACCACTCCCCGCCCACCGACTCGTGCAGCTGCTCGGGGGCCAGCCGGCGGGCGCGGGCTACCGTTGCGGCCCACTGCCGCTCGTTGATGTCCCACGCCTCGCGGAAGCCGTCGGCCGTGCTCGGGCGGAACTTCGGGCGCTCGGGATGCCGCCGGTCGAGCTCCGCGTCGACCAGCGGCGCGACGTCGACGCCGTTGATCACGAGGTTCTTGATCTCGCCGCCGATCGTGGTGTCGGCGATCTCGACGCCGCGCATCGTCACGTTGAAGAGGTCGGAGTTGTCGATCGTCGAGCCGTTGAACAGCACCGCGGTGAACCGCGACCCAGACAGGTCCGCCCGCGTGAACTCGCTGCCGGTCAGGTCCTTGAAGTCGGTCATGCCGGCGAGGCTAGGGCACTCAGCGGACGGTTACCGTCCTGGTTAGGAGTCAGTGTCGGTCACGGCGGTGATCCGTCTACACCATCGACCGGAGCTCGAGCGTCTGCTCGCGGCCCGGGCCCACCCCGATCGCCGAGATCGGCGCTCCGCTCATGTCCTCGAGCGCCTTTACGTAGCTCTGCGCGTTCTTCGGCAGGTCGTCGAACGACTTCACCTCGGTGATGTCCTCCGACCAGCCCGGGAGCTCCTCGTAGACCGGCTCCGCGTGGTGGAAGTCGGTCTGCGACACCGGCATCTCGTCCGCGACCTCGCCACCGACGCGGTAGCCGACGCAGACCGGGATCCGCTCGAGCCCGGACAGCACGTCGAGCTTGGTGAGGAAGAAGTCGGTCAGGCCGTTGACCCGGGTCGCGTAGCGCGCGATCACCGCGTCGAACCAGCCGCAGCGCCGGTTGCGCCCGGTGGTGACGCCGAACTCGCCGCCGACGTTGCGCAGCCGCTCGCCCATCTCGTCGAGCAGCTCGGTCGGGAACGGCCCGGAGCCGACCCGCGTCGTGTAGGCCTTGAGGATGCCGATGACCCGGCTGACGTGCGTCGGGCCGATGCCGGCGCCCGCGCAAGCGCCGCCGGCCGTCGGGTTGCTCGACGTGACGAACGGATAGCTGCCGTGGTCGACGTCGAGCAGGGTGCCCTGGCCGCCCTCGAGCAGCACGACCTTGCCGTCGCGCAGCGCACGGTCGAGGACCAGCGAGGTGTCGGTCACGTAGGGGCGGATCCGGTCGGCGTACCCGAGGTACTCGTCGACGACCTGCTGAACGTCGATGCCCTTGCGGTTGTAGACCTTGGTGAGCACCTGGTTCTTCTCGCGCAGCGCCAGCTCGAGCTTGGCCTGCATGATGCCGGGGTCGAACAGGTCCTGCACCCGCACGCCCTGCCGGGCGACCTTGTCGCCGTACGCCGGACCGATGCCGCGCCCGGTCGTGCCGATCTGCGCCTTGCCGAGGAACCGCTCGGTGACCCGGTCGAGCGTCTTGTGGTGCGGCATGATCAGGTGCGCGTTGCCGGACACCAGCAGCTTGCTGGTGTCGACGTCGCGGCCGGCCAGGTAGTCGATCTCCTGCAGCATGAACGCCGGGTCGACGACCACGCCGTTGCCGATGACCGGGATCACGCCGCTGGTCAGCACACCGCTGGGCAGCAAGTGCAGCGCGTACTTCTCACCGGCGATGACGACGGTGTGGCCGGCGTTGTTGCCGCCCTGGTAGCGGACGACGTAGTCGACGCGGTCGCCGAGCAGGTCGGTCGCCTTGCCCTTGCCCTCGTCGCCCCACTGGGCGCCGAGCAGGATCACCGCCGGCATGGAAAGTCCTTCCGCCACAACACGAAGGCCCCGGTCGCTTGATCGCAAGCGGTCGGAGCCTCTTGCGGAGAAAGGCTACCGGATCGGCGCGGGCCGCAGAAACCTCAGTCGCGCTCGGCGGTCGCCGGCTCCAGCACGGTCAGCGCCCCCGCCGCCGCATCCAGCCGGGCCGGTACGCCGAGCGGGAGTGTCAGCTGCCGGGCGCCGTGACCGCACGCGACGCCGTACACGCTCGGGATGCCGAGCTCGACCAGCACCTCCGCGAAGACGTCCCGCACCGCGGGTGACGGCGGGTCGTCCGGCCCCGCATCGCACCGCACGCACTCGCCCACCACGACGCCCGCGACCTCCTGCAGGACGTCCGCCCGCCGCAGCTGGGTGAGCAGGTGGTCGACCCGGTACGGCGGCTCGTGCACGTCCTCGAGGACGAGCAGGCAGCCACGTGACTGGACGGCGGTCGGCGTACCGAGCGAGCTCGCGACGAGCGTCAGGTTGCCGCCGGCGAGCGGCGCGTCGACGACTCCGGGGACGAGCGTCTCGACCGGCGGGTAGTCCGGCGGATGCGGGAGTACGCCGAGCGGCGCCCGGTCCAGCACGGCCCGGCGCAGCTGCGTCGCGGTCCAGTCGTCGTCGTCCCACGGTCGCGCCACCACCGGGCCGTGGAACGTGACGAGGTCGAGCCGCTGCCGCAGCAGCAGGTGCAGGGCGGTGATGTCGGAGTAGCCGACGACGACCTTCGGGTCGCGGCGCAGGCCGCTCAGGTCGAGCCGGTCGATGATCCGCTCGACGCCGTAGCCGCCGCGGACGCAGAAGACGCCGCGGATCGTCTCGTCGTCGAAGGCCCGCTGCAGGTCGGTCAGCCGCTTGTCGTCGTTGCCCGCGAGGTAGCCGTGCTGCGTGCGGGCGCTGAGGCCGAGCACCGGCTCCAGTCCCCACGACGCGAGCAGCTCCATCCCGGGCTCGAGCGCGATCTTCTGCAGCGGCCCGGCGGGCGCGACGACGGCGACCCGGTCACCTGCCTGCAGCACGGGCGGTCGGATCGGGCTCATCAGCGTGCCACCGTCCCGGTGAAGATGGACCCTCCAGCTTGCGTCTCAGCCGGAAGATGGAGGGTCCATCTTGAGTCTTCTGCTGGCAGGCGCGCGGCGGCGTACGGCGAGGCTGCGCACGGCGAGGCGTGGCGCGGCGGCGTACGGCGCGGCGCGCGCGTGGCGCCCGGTCAGGCGAGGGCGCGGGCCGCAGCGGGGTCGCAGTCGGCGAGGAACGTCGCGCAGCGCTCCGCCTCGTCGTCCTCGCCGATCGCCGCGGCCGCGCGGCCGAGCGCGTGCAGGCAGCGCAGGAAGCCGCGGTTGGGCTCGTGGTCCCACGGCACCGGCCCTTGGCCCTTCCAGCCGGCGCGGCGCAGCGCGTCGAGCCCGCGGTGGTAGCCGGTGCGGGCGTACGCGTAGGACTCGACGGACCGGCCGGCGGCGTACGCCGCGTCGGCCAGCGCGCCCCACGCCGCCATCGAGCCGGGGTGCTGCGCGGCGACCTGGCTGGGGTCCACGCCGGCGGCCAGCGCGGCGTCGGCCTCCGGGTGCTGCGCGGGCAGTCGGGTCGGCGGCGGTCCGCCCAGTAGGTTCTCGAATGACGTCATGACCACATCATGCAGGCAACGGCGACGAGGACGGACCGAGCATGGCGGAGCAGCCCAAGCGCGGTAGCGACGGCGGCGGCGGTACGCCGGCCGGCGACGGCGACTCGGTCGGTGACACGGCGGCGCGCGCCGTCCGGCCCGAGAAGGACGACGGCGGCGGCAAGGCGTCTGCCGAGAGCCGGCCGCCGCTCGCCGTCAACGCGATGCTGCGCGCCTCCGACCTGATGCACATGGTCCTCGCCGTCGGACTGCTGGCCCTCGCGGCGGCGGTGCTCGCACGAGCGGCGTACGAGTCGTTCGAGGGCGAGCACGCGTTCTACGAGCGGGCGCTCGCGGTGCTCAACAGCCTGCTGTTCGTGCTGATCCTGCTCGAGGTCTTCCGGATGGCGCTCGCGCACTTCGACCACAAGCGGTTCAGCGTCGGGCCGTTCGTCGTGATCGGCATCATCTCGGTGCTCCGGCACGTCATCACCGGCGGTGCCGAGCTCGCGGTGCAGGAGGAGCACGGCGAGACGCTGCGCGACGGCCTGCTCGAGCTGTCCATCAACGGCGTGCTCGTCGTGCTGCTGGTCATCGCGCTCGTCGTCGTGCACCGCTCCGGCATCGACAACACCAACCCGGAGAGCGAGCAGATCCTCCCCGGCGAGTAGCCGCGAGCGGCGGAGCACAGCGGCAGGCTGCAGGGCATGACCGTGCTGCACGAGTTCGACAGCGGGGGCCGCGCCGTCATCCTGCGGACCGCCACCGCCGACGACGTCGCGCGCATCGTCGCGCTGCTCGCCGCCGACCCGCTCCGAGCAGGGACCGGCGGCGCGTCGAACGACGAAGAGCTCGCGCCGTACCTGCGCGCCTTCGAGCAGATCGACGACGACCCGGCGCACCTGCTCGTCGTCGCCGACAGGGACGGCGAGATCGTCGGCACAATGCAGATCAGCTTCCTTCCGGGCATCGCCCGCCGCGGCGCACTGCGCACCCAGCTCGAGGCGGGTGCGGGTTGCGGCCGACGAGCGGTCGAAGGGCATCGGCTCGGCGATGGTCACCTGGGCCGTCGACGAGGCGCGGCGGCGCGGCTGCGCGCTGGTGCAGCTGACGTCGCACACCTCGCGCACGGACGCCCACCGGTTCTACGACCGGCTGGGGTTTCACCGCCCCGCACGCCGGGTTCGAGCTCCCGCTCTGAGACTCAGGACGAGCGCAGCGGCCGCAGCCGGTGCGCCTCGTCGAACAGCTCGCGGGTGGTCAGCCGGGCGGCGACCAGTCCGGAGATGGACGCCGCGCCGAGCCACATGTACATCACGACGATCTGGTAGCGGATCGCGTCCAGCGGCGGTACGCCGGCGATGATCAGCCCGGTCATCGCACCCGGCAGCGCGATCAGCCCGACGATCTTCGTCTGGTCGATCGCGGGCGCGAGGGCGCTGCGCAGCGCCAGCCGCACGTGCGGCGCGAACGACCGGTGCCCCGGGAGCCCGAGCGCCAGCCGCGCCTCGACCAGCGCACGGGCGGACTGGACCTCGTCACGCAGCCGGGTCAGCACGATCTGCACGCCCTGCATCGACGCCGAGACGATCATCCCGCCGACCGGTACGACGACCTGCGGCCGGTCCTCGATGACCCCGCTGCCGACCAGGAGGCCGAGGGTCGCGGTCACGGCGCAGAGCAGCGCGACCGTCGCCGTACGCACCGCGTGCGGGAGGCCGCGCGCGCGGCCGCCCGCCGTCCGGCCGCCGAGCAGCACCATGCCGGCGACCCAGCCCAGCGACCCGGGCAGGCCGGCCCGTTCGAACAGCACGCGGAGCAGGGCGCCGACCGCGATCAGCTGCACGGCGGCCCGCACGACGGCGACCACCAGGTCGCGACCGAGCCCAAGCCGCTCCCGGACGATCACCACCGCGGCAGCCGCGACGAGCAGCAGCGAGAGGCCGACGCCCCACCACGGCGGCAGCGGAACGTCGCGGGCGGCCTGCGCCAGCACGGTCACGTCGCGGACGCGATGAAGGCGCGCGCCCGCTCCCCGGCCGGCGCCGAGAACACCCGGTCGGCGGGGCCCTGGTCGGCGACCTCGCCGGAGTGCACGACGATCACGTGGTCGGCGAGCCGGCGGGCCTGGAGCTGGTCGTGGCAGACCCACACCGCCGTCAGCCCGTCGGCGACGAGCCGGCGTACGGCGCCCTCGACGGCCCGCGTAGCGTCCGGGTCGAGCGCCGACGTCGGCTCGTCGAGGAGCAGCACGCGCGGCCCCACGGCCAGCGCCCGCGCCAGGCAGACCCGCTGCGCCTCGCCGCCGGACAGGCTGAGCGCGTCCCGCGCGGCGAAGCCGTCCGGCAGGCCGACCCGCCCCAGCAGCTCGCCGGCCTCGGCTTCGGTGACGCCCGGCCGGCCGACGCGCAGGTTGTCCAGCACGCTGCCCGGGAACGGCGTCGGCACCTGCAGCAGCAGGCCGACCCGCCGGCGCAGCTCGAGCACGTCCAACGACCGCAGCGGCTGCTCGTCGAGCAGGACGGTGCCGCCGGTCGGCTCCTCCATCCGGTTCAGCAGGCGGAGCAGCGTGGTCTTGCCCGACCCGGAAGGCCCGACCACCACGGTGATCCCGCCCTCCGGCACCACCGCGGTGACCCCCGACAGCGGATGCACGTGGTCGTCGCCGTGGCCCCGCGTCGTCGTCACGTCGTCGAGTCGGAAGAGCGCGCGGGCGGCCACTCCGTCATGATGCCGGTCGCAGACGAATTTCTAGGGCGGGTGAGCGATGGACATCCTGGTCGCGACGGAGAGCGGGCTCTACCGGGTCAGCGAGGGCGACGAGCCGGAGCTGATGGCCGAGGGCGAGATGGTTCAGGTCATCGCGGCCGACGAGGGCAGCGTCGCGCTCGCGGCGGACGGCACGCTGTGGAGCGTCGACGACGACGGCGCGTCGGAGTTCGATCAGGTCGCGCTCGACTCGCCGTCGGCGCTGCTGCTCGACGGCGATGACATCTGGATCGGTACGGCGGCCGGCCGGCTCGCCGTCGTACGCGGGCCCGACCTGACGCGGGTCACGGCGTTCGACGACCTCCCGGGCCGCGACCGGTGGTACACGCCGTGGGGTGCGCCGGCCTCGGTCCGGTCGATGGACATCGACGACGACGGCATCCTGTACGTCGGCGTGCACGTCGGCGGCGTGGCCGTCAGCCGCGACCGCGGCACGACCTGGGACGCGACGCCGTTCGACCTCGAGTGGGACGTGCACCAGGTGGCCACCGTCCCGGACTACGCGAAGACCGTCGTCGCGGCGTGCGGGCTCGGCGTGGCGATCAGCACCGACGAGGGTGAGAGCTGGGACCTGGTCACCGCGGGCCTGCACTCGGTCTACAGCCGCGCCGTCGCGGTCGCCGGTGAG
Organism: Mycobacteriales bacterium; assembly: GCA_035645255.1. GTDB lineage: Bacteria > Actinomycetota > Actinomycetes > BP-191 > BP-191 > DASQMY01. Next base: position 993 of record DASQMY010000254.1, on the reverse strand, counting down.
ACGCTGGTCTGCTCGGTGTCGATCGGCCCCGGCGGAGAGCGGTCCGCGCTCTACCGGATGCCGATCGACGGTGACCGGTTCACGCCCTGCGAGACCGGGCTCCCGACATGGTTCGAGGGCAACGTCGACACGCACTGCCTGGTCGGCTGGGACGAGGTCGTGGTCGCCGGCGGGCCGGACGGCTCGGTCTACCTGAGCGAGGACCACGGGGTGAAGTGGCGCGAGGTCGCAGCCGAGCTGCCGACGATCCGCGCGCTCGCGCTCCCCTAGGAGGGCGTCCGCTCAGTCGCGCGCGCCGCCCAGCCACCAGGTGACCGAGCGCTCGACGACGTCCGGCGGGACGGTGTGCGGGCCGGCGAACTCGTCGTAGGTGACGTCGTAGCCGGCGCGCTCGAGCGTCGGGACCAGCCGGCGGCTGCACCGGTCGACGGGCAGCACGCGGTCCGCCGTACCGTGCGAGATGTAGACGCGCGGCGTGCCCTGCTGCACGGCCGGCGCCATGAAGCCGGGCGAGTACGCCAGTACGGCGTCGAACAGGTCGCCGTTGCCGATGCCGACGGACAGCGCGTACGACGCGCCGTCGGAGAACCCGCCCACCGCGACGCGGTCGACCGGGTAGCGCGCGAACACGTCGTGCAGCAGCGCGTCGAGCCGCTCGACGTCCGGGCCGAACCCGCCGGTCAGTACGTCCCACGTCGAACCGACCGACGCGAGCCCGAGGAGCAGCACGCTGTGCGACTCGGCGAACGGCTCGAGCAGCGAGACGACGTGCTGCGGGTTGCCGCCGGCACCGTGCATCAGCACGGCGAGCGCAGCGGGCCGGGTGAGGCCGGGCGGCACGACGAGCACCGCGTCGCGGTGGCCGGCCGGTCCGGGCAGCAGGTGCCGTCCGGGCTCGCCGCCGGGGACGGCCGCGTCCGGGCGGGCCGTGAGCTGGGGCCTGGTCCGCTTCATCGCGAGCTTCCCTCTCAGCCGATGCTGTCGTTCAGCGAT
>DASQMY010000253.1:0-4833 GCA_035645255.1 Mycobacteriales bacterium | reverse complement strand
CATCAAGACGCTGGAGGTCTGACCGTGCTCCGCACCGCGATCAAGACCCTCCTCGCCCGAAAACTCCGACTCCTCACCACCAGCCTCGCCGTCCTCCTCGGCGTCGCCTTCATGAGCGGCACCCTCGTCCTCACCGACACGATCGGCAAGACGTTCGACCAGCTCTTCGCCGACGTCTACCGCGACACCGACACGATCGTCCGCGGGGTCGAGCCGGAGTTCGGCGGTGACCGGCCGGAGCTGGACGCGGCACTGCTCGACGTCGTCAGCAGGACCGACGGCGTCGCGACCAGCGCGTCGTGGGTCTCCGGGTTCGCCCAGCTGTTGGGCAAGGACGGCGAGCCGATCGGCGGCGACGGACCGCCGACCGTCGGCGCGAGCTGGATCGGGGACGGCGAGCTCAACCCGTTCGAGCTCCACGAGGGACGCGCGCCGCAGGGCGCCGGCGAGGTCGTCCTCGACAAGGGTACGGCGGACGAGGCCGGTCTCGCCCCGGGCGCGACGGCGACCGTGCCGACGCGCGGCGAGCCCCGCGCCGTCACCGTCGTCGGGACCGCGAAGTTCGCCGGCGCGGACAGCCCCGGTGGCGCGACGTTCATCATGTTCACCACGGAGCAGGCGCAGCAGCTCGTCGGCGAGCCCGGCAAGTTCAGCGAGATCATGGTCACCGCCGAGGACGGCGTGTCGCAGGAGACGGTCCGCGCAGCGATCGCGGCGAACCTGCCGGCCGAGGCCGAGGCTCTCACCGGCGAGGCGATCACGGCCGAGGAGCAGAGCGACATCCGCAGCGAGCTCAGCTTCTTCAACATCTTCCTGCTGACGTTCGCCGGGATCGCGATCTTCGTCGGCTCGTTCATCATCTACAACACGTTCTCGATCATCGTCGCCCAGCGGACGCGGGAGATGGCGCTGATGCGGGCCATCGGCGCCAGCCGGCGGCAGGTGCTCGGGTCGGTGCTGCTCGAGGCGCTCGTCGTCGGGGTGATCGCCGGCGTCGCCGGCCTCGCTGCGGGCATCGGCGTGGCCGGCGGCCTGAAGGCCATGCTGTCGGCGTTCGGGATCGACCTGCCCGCCGGCGACATGGTGATCAGCGCGCGGACGGTCGTCGTCTCCATGCTGGTCGGCGTGCTCGTCAGCATCGCGTCCGCCGTACTCCCGGCCCGCCGGTCGTCCAAGATCCCGCCGGTCGCCGCCATGCGGGACTCGGCGGTGGAGCCGCGCGGCCAGTCCCGCTGGCGGGTGCTCGCCGGGCTGCTGGTGACCGCCGGTGGCGGCGGGCTGCTCGGCTACGGACTGGTCGGCGACGCGGACCAGCCGGCCGCCATGGTCGGTCTCGGCGCAGCCGTGGTGTTCGTGGGCGTCACGGTGCTCGGTCCGGTGATCGCCCGGCCGGTCAGCCGGCTGATCGGCGCGCCGCTGCCCCGCGTGCGGGGGATGGCGGGGACGCTGGCGCGGGAGAACGCCATGCGCAACCCCAAGCGGACCGCGTCCACGGCAGCCGCACTGATGATCGGCGTGGGCCTGGTCGGCTTCATCACGATCGCCGCGTCCTCGACGAAGGCCTCGGTCAACGCGAGCGTCGACCGGGACTTCAACGGCGACTTCGTGATCCAGACGAAGAGCTTCGGCGACGCCGGGCTCAGCCCGCGGATGAGCAAGGACATCGCCGCGCTGCCGGAGGTCGGCGAGGTGTCCGCCACCCGCTGGATCGGGGTCGGAGTCGACGGCTCCGAGGCCTCGCTGACCGCCGTCGACCCGACCACGTTCGGCCAGGTCGCCGATGTCGGCGTGACGCAGGGGAGCCTCACCGAGCTCGCCGGCGAGACGATCGCCGTGGTCGACACCGTCGCGGAGGAGCAGGGCTGGGGGCTCGGCGACGCGGTGCCGGTGCAGTTCTCCAGCGGCGAGCAGCCGCTGCGCATCGCGGCGATCTTCACCAAGGGCGACGTGATGGGCCGCTTCCTCGTCGGCATGCAGACGTTCGAGGAGAACTCCGACGACCGCGTCGACTCGCTCGTCTTCGTGACGAAGGCACCCGGGGTGACCGAGGCGACCGCCCAGGCCGCCATCGAGCGGGTCACGACGGCGTACCCGAACGCCGAGACGCAGAGCCGCTCGGAGTACAAGGAGTCGGTCGCCGGCGAGATCGACTCGATGCTCAACCTGATCTACGTCCTGCTCGCACTGGCCGTGGTCATCGCGCTGCTCGGCATCACCAACACGCTCGCGCTGTCGGTCGTCGAGCGGACCAGGGAGCTCGGGCTGCTGCGGGCGGTCGGCATGACGCGGCGGCAGCTGCGCAGCACGGTGCGGTGGGAGTCGGTGATCGTCGCACTGCTCGGCACGGGGCTCGGCCTCACGGTCGGTCTCTTCTTCGGCTGGGCGATGGTCCAGGCGCTCGCCGACGAGGGCATCACCGAGCTCGACGTGCCGGTCACCCGGCTGGCGATCGTGACGCTCGTCGCGGCACTCGCCGGCGTGCTGGCGGCCGTGCTGCCGGCACGCCGCGCGGCCCGGCTCGACGTGCTGAAGGCGATCGCCACGACGTGATTCGGCGCGGGTGCCGCGTGGCCGTACGGGGCAGCCGGAGACTACCCGGCTGCCTCGACCGGCCGCACGAGGCCGAGCAGCCAGTGCGGGTCGATGTCGACGAGCGACGCGACGACGTGCCGGCCCGGCGCCTCCGGCACCTCGAAGTAGCTCGGGACACCGACCACGACGCAGCCGGCGGCCTCGCCCGCGCGGATGCCGGTCAGCGAGTCCTCGAGCACGATGCAGGACTCGGGCGGTACGCCGATCGCGAGCGCGGCCCGCAGATAGGGCTCCGGATGCGGCTTCGGGTGCTCGACCTCGTCACCGGCGACCGTCACGGCGAAACGATCGGCGCCGATGTCGTCCAGCGCCGCGTCGATGAGCGACCGGTACGACGACGACACCAGGGCGAGCGGGACGTCGAGCTCGCCGAGTGCGTCCAGCAGCCGCTGCGCGCCCGGGCGCCACGGCAGCCGCTCGTGGAACAGCTCGCACATCCGGCGGAGGATGAAGGCCTCGACCCACGCCGCGTCGCGGTCCGAGTCGGGCGCGAAGCTCAGGAAGATCTCCGACGTCTCGGTGAGCCGCTTGCCGATGAGCGCCGCCTTGATGCCGGCGTGCCACGGCCCCCCGAGCTCGGCCATCAGCTCCTCCTCGGCCACCGACCAGAGCGGCTCGGAGTCGAGGAGCAGGCCGTCCATGTCGAACAGGACGGCGACCGGCCAGGTGTGCTCGCGCGGCCCCGTCATCGGGCGGCGAAGTACTTGGCTTCGGGGTGGTGCACGATGATCGCCGAGGTCGACTGCTCGGGGTGCAGCTGCCACTCCTCCGAGAGCTCCACGCCGATCCGCCCCGGCTGGAGCAGATCCATGATCATCGCCTGGTCCTCGAGGTTGGGGCAGGCCGGGTAGCCGAACGAGTAGCGCGAGCCGCGGTAGGCCTGGTTGGACAGCACCGCGGACAGGTCGCCCGAGTCCTCGGCGGCGAACCCCAGCTCGGCGCGCACCCGCGCGTGCCAGTACTCCGCGAGCGCCTCGGTCAGCTGCACCGAGAGCCCGTGCAGCTCGAGGTAGTCGCGGTAGGCGTCCCTGGCGAACAGCTCGCCGGTCACCTCCGACACGTGGCTGCCCATGGTGACGACGTGGAACGCGACGACGTCGGTCTCCCCGGAGTCCTCAGGGCGGAAGAAGTCGGACAGGCACAGGTGCCGGTCCCGCCGCTGGCGCGGGAAGGTGAATCGGCAGCGCTCGTTGCCGTCCTCGGTGAGCACGATCAGGTCGTCGCCCTTGCTGACGCACGGGAAGTAGCCGTAGGCCACCGAGGCGTTCATGATCTGCTCGGACTGGACGCGGTCGAGCCACATCCGCAGCCGCGGCCGGCCCTCGGTCTCCACCAGCTCGTCGTACGACGGGCCCTTCCCGCCGCGCCCGCCGCGCAGCCCCCACTGGCCCATGAACGTCGCCCGCTCGTCCAGGTAGGACGCGTAGTCGGCGAGCGGCACGCCGTTGACGACCCGCGAGCCGAGGAACGGCGGCCTGGGCACGGGTACGTCGACCGCGACGTCCGAGCGGGCGGGGATCAGCTCGTCGACCTCGACCTTGGACCGGGGCGCGGTGCGGGCCGGTGTGCCGGCCGACGCGGCCTCCTCGGCGTCCCGCTCCACCTTGGTCTGCGGGAGCGGCGTGCCGTGCCGCTTGTTGGCCATCAGCGCGTCCATCAGCCGGAGGCCCTCGAACGCGTCGCGGGCGTAGCGCACCGTGCCGTCGTAGACCTCGACCAGGTCGCGCTCGACGTAGGCGCGGGTCAGCGCGGCGCCGCCTAGGACGACCGGGAGGTCCTTGGCCAGCCCGCGGGAGTTCATCTCCTGCAGGTTCTCCTTCATGATCACGGTCGACTTCACGAGCAGGCCGGACATCCCGACGACGTCCGCGCCCGCCTCCTGCGCGGCTTCGAGGATCGCCGAGATCGGCACCTTGATGCCGATGTTGACGACGTCGTAGCCGTTGTTGCTGAGGATGATGTCGACGAGGTTCTTGCCTATGTCGTGGACGTCGCCCTTGACCGTGGCGAGGACGATGGTGCCCTTGCCCGCGTCGTCGGTCTTCTCCATGTGCGGCTCGAGGTAGGCGACGGCTGTCTTCATCACCTCTGCGGACTGCAGCACGAACGGCAGCTGCATCTCGCCCGAGCCGAACAGCTCGCCGACGACCTTCATCCCGCCGAGCAGGCTGTCGTTGATGATCTCGAGCGCCGGGCGCGTCTGCAGCGCCTCGTCGAGGTCGGCCTCGAGACCCTTGCGCT
>DASQMY010000252.1:0-2690 GCA_035645255.1 Mycobacteriales bacterium | reverse complement strand
GGTCCGCGAGTTGATCTGTGCACCGGCACGACCGGACGACCTCACGCGCCGATCTCGTCCTCCGGGAGGAGACGCGCCTCCACCTCGCGCCGGGACGCGGCTGGTTCCTCTCGGTGCGGTCAGGCGGTGGCGATCGCCCTGAGCACGTCGAGCTTCGCCGCCCGGCGGGCCGGTCGGATCGCCGCGATGATGCCCGCGACAGCCGCTATCACCGCCACCGCGACGAGCCGTCCGAACGGCACGTCCAGCGTCGTGATGCCCTCGTCAGCCAGCGCCTTGACGAGCGCCCAGCCGAGGAACAGCCCGATGCCGAGGCCGAGGATCGTCCCGAACAGCGCGATGATCACCGACTCCCACCGGACGGTGGACCGCAGCTGGCTGCGCGACATGCCGACCGCCCGGAGCAGGCCCAGCTCCCGGGTGCGCTCGAAGATCGACAGGGCCAGCGTGTTGGCGATGCCCATCAGCGCGATGATGACCGCGAGCGCGAGCAGCACGTAGATCATGTTGAGCAGCTGGTCGACGTCGCCCGCGACCGACTCCTTGTACTCGGTCTGGTCCAGCACCTCGGCCGTCGGGTACGCCGCGGCCAGCCGGTCGATGGCCGCGCGCGCCTGCGCGGCGGGCACCTCGTCGCGCTTGTCGACGAGCACCAGCGCGTCGTACTGGTCGGCGATGTTGGCCTCGTAGGTCTCCAGGCCGATGACGTAGTCGCCGACGACGTCGTTCTTCTCGTACACCGCCGCGACGCGCAGCTGCTGCTCTCCGCTCCCGCCGAACTTCACGGCCAGCTGGTCGCCGACCTTGAGGTTCTTGTCGGTCGCCACGTCGTCGTGCAGTCCGATCGTGCCCGCGCCGAGGTCGGCGAGCCTGCCGTCGCGCTCACCGACGTCGACGATCTCGCCGAACGTCGTCCGGTCGACGGCGAAGACCGCCTTCTGCGCGGTGCCGATCTGGACCGGCGCGAGCCGGCCGCCGGATGCCGCGCGGACCTCAGGCAGACCGCGCAGCTGCTCGGCCAGCTCGGGGCTCAGGCCGCCGAAGCCGAACGCCTTCGTCGAGATCACGAAGTCGCCGGAGAAGGCGTTGTCGACGCTGTCGTTGACGGACGCCTTGATCGATGCGGCCGCAATCGTGAAGAACGTCACCACGCCGACCCCGATCATCAGCGCGGCCGCGGTGGATGAGGTGCGGGCGGGGTTGCGCATGGCGTTCTCGCGGGCCAGCGTCCCGGAGATGCCGCGGAACCGGGGCAGCGGCGCCCCGAGCAGCCGGCTGACCGGCCCAGCGGTGATCGGCCCCAGGACGGCCACTCCGATGAAGATCAGCGCCGCGCCGAGCCCCGCTGACACGAGCGGCTGCGGGGCGTCGCCTGACAGCCCGTAGGCGACGTTGGCCGCACCCAGCAGCGTGACCAGCGCACCGATGACGATGCGCTTGCGCGAGCGGCCGGACCGGTCGAGCGCGAGGTCGCGCATCGCCGCGATCGGCGGGACCCGGGAGGCGCGCAGTGCCGGGAAGAACGCCGACGCGACGCTGACGAGCACGCCGACCACCAGCGAGACCAGGATCGTCCGGGGCAGCAGCACGATGCCGCCCGCGGGGATGTCGATCCCGAACGCCGCGAGCATCGCCTTCAGTGCCGCCGCGACGCCGATGCCGGCGACCAGCCCGAGCACCGCAGCGATCAGACCGACGATCGCCGCCTCGAACAGGACCGACAAGAGAACCTGCCGGCGACTCGCGCCGATCGCCCGCATCAGCGCCATCTCCCGGCCGCGCTGCGCGACGATGATCGAGAAGGTGTTGTAGATGATGAAGGCGCCGACGAAGACCGCGATCAGCGCGAACGCCAGCAGGAAGTAGTTGAAGAAGCTCAAGGCCTGCTTGATCGTGCTCTGGTTCTCCTCGGTGACCTCCGCGCCGGTCAGCGCCTCGACCCTGGGCGGCAGCACGCTCTGGATCGCGTCGCGGATGTCGTCCTGCGACCTGCCGTCCTCACCGACCACCAGGATCGAGTCGAACTTGCCCGGCTCGCCGACGAGCTGCTGCGCCTGCTCGGTCGTGAACATGACGAACGTCGCACCGCCGGGGCTGTCCGCCTCGCCGAACTTGGCGAGGCCGACCACCGTGACATCCACCGGCGTCTTCTGGGTCAGCACCTTGGTGCGGTCGCCGACGGTGAGCTCGCCCTTGGTGGCAGCGCCCTTGTCGAGCACCACCTCGCCGGCTGCCTGCGGTGCGCGGCCTTCGGTGACGGTGAACGAGTTGAGCTCGTCGTCGTCGATCCAGCTGCTGCCGAACGTCGGCGGTCCCTGACCCGGCTGCCCGACCGGCTTGCCGTCCTTGCCGACGACCTGGGCGTAGCCCTGCACGAACCCGACCGCCCGCTCGACGGTGGGCGCTCCGGCGACGGTCTGCAGCAGCCCGGCGTCGATGCGCTGCCGCTGGTCGCCGAACTGCGTCGACTCGACCTCGGTCACGCCGCGCACCAGCGCGTCCGTGTCGTCGAACACGTCGGCGAACAGCTCGTCGAACGTGCGGGCCACCGTGTCGGTGAGGACGAGGGTGCCGCTCATGAAGGCGACGCCGAGGAGGACGGCGAGGCTGGTGGTGAGGAGTCGGAGTTTTCGGGCGAGGAGGGTCTTGATCGCGGTGCGGAGCACGGTCAGACCTCCAGCGTCTTGATG
>DASQMY010000251.1:0-6501 GCA_035645255.1 Mycobacteriales bacterium | reverse complement strand
CTAGCCGGCGAGCTCGCGGAGGGCTTTCGACAAGGTCGCCGTGTCGAATGGCCGGTCGCCAAGACAGCACGCACGATCGCGGACGGCCTGCGCGTGTCGACCGTGGGCGAGCACAACTGGGCGCACATCACCGCACTGGTCGACGATGTGGTGACCGTCTCGGAGGACGCGATCCGTGCGGCGATGCGGACCCTCGCCCTCTCGTCGCGCCTTGTTGCCGAGCCCAGCGGGGCAGTCGCGACCGCTGCGGTGCTGGAGCGGTCAGCGGATCTGCCTGCAGGCCGCACGGTGGCCGTCGTCTCCGGCGGCAACGTCGACCCGGTGCTGTACGCCGAGGTGCTGCGCGGCTGACTAGGCTCGCCGTCTTGTGACGCCGTTCATGCTCTACACCCTCGCTCGGCTGGGGCTGTTCGTCGTCGCCTTCGGGCTGATCTGGCTCCTGGCCGCCGCCTGGCTGCAGTGGAACACCGGCACGGCGCTTGCCACCGCGGTGCTCGCGATGATCGTGTCGTCGATCGCGTCCCTGTTCGTGCTCCGAGGCCTGCGGGAGCGCTTCGCCGCGTCCCTCGAGCAACGGGCGAGGACGCTGCGGGACAACGTCGATAGGTCACGGCGTAAGGAGGACATCGACTGACCATGGACCGCCATCCCTTCGACGACCTCGACCTCGAGCGTCTCCGCCAGCGGCGAAGCCTGAAGTGGCGCGCCTACCCGCCCGACGTACTGCCCTGCTGGGTGGCGGAGATGGACTTCCCGCTCGCCGAGCCCATCGCCGCGGTGCTCGGCGAGATGGTAGGCAGCGCCGACACCGGCTACGCGGCGTTCGATGGGCTGGCCGAGGCCTTCGCGGGTTTCTCGTCGCGCCGCTACGGGGTCGAGGTCGACCCGGCGTTGTGCTACCCGCTGCAGGACATCATGCGCGGCGTACTGCTCGCGCTGGAGGTCCTGACCGAACCCGGTGCCGGGGTAGTGGTGTGCCCGCCCGTCTACCCACCGTTCTTCTCCACCATCGCGTACGCCGGGCGCCGGGTCGTCGAGGCGCCGCTGGCCGTAGACGATGCCGGCCGCTACACCCTCGACATCGAGGCGCTGGAGCGAGCGTTCGCCGACGGCGCCACCGCATTTCTGCTGTGCAACCCGCACAACCCGGTCGGGCGCGCCTGGTTGGCGGCAGAGCTCCTCGATGTCGCCGCCCTCGCCGAGCGCTATAGCGTCGTCGTGCTCGCCGACGAGGTGCACGGCCCCCTCACATACGCGGACGCCCGCCACACGCCGTTCGCCTCGCTCGATACCCCCGCCGCGGGGCGGTCGGTCACGTTCGTATCGGCGTCCAAGGCATTCAACACCCCGGGGCTGAAGTGCGCCATGTTGGTCGCCGGCTCCGATTCGGTGCTGGACCGCTTCGCGGACATCCCGCAGGAGGTGCCGTTCGGAGCCAGCATCTTCGGTGTGGCCGCGAACGTTGCGGCGTTTCGCGACGGAGGCAAGTGGCTGGACAGCACGCTGGCCTACCTCGGCCGTAACCGCGACCGGCTGGCCGAGCTGTTGGCCGAGCGGCTGCCTGACGTGCGGTGGTCGGCGCCGGATGCCACCTACCTGGCTTGGCTGGACTGCCGGGGCGCCAACCTCGGGGACGATCCCGCGGCGCAGCTCCTCGAGCATGGACGGGTCGCGCTCTACCCGGGTCAGGCGTTCGGCACCGGTGGCCGCGGCTTCGCCCGGCTCAACCTCGCCACATCGACGGCGCTGGTCGACGAGGCAGTCGACCGGATAGCCACCGCGGTCTCGACCGTGGAGTTGTCAGGGCGCTGACGGCGCATACGTCGTCGAGGGCCTGACAACTCTCCGGTCAGCGCACCAGCAGCAACCCGGTCACGAAGAGCACCGCGTACGCGAGCTCTAGCAAACCGGTATCGCGGAGTACGGGGATCAGCGCCACGCCCGTCGCCCGGCCGTACACGACCCGACCGGCGCGGACGGCCAGTGGCAGAGAGAGGGCTACGACGAGCACTCCCGGCGCACCGGCGGCAGCCACGGCGAGCGCCATGAGATACGCGCTGACGACCAGCGCGATATAGAGCAGCCGCGCGCGCCGCGAGCCCAGAACCACGGCGAGCGTGCGTTTGCCGGCGATCTCGTCGGTGGGGATGTCGCGCAGGTTGTTGGCGACGAGGATCGCGCAGGCCAGCGCGCCGATCGCGACAGCTGCGGCGAGCGAGGTCCAGTCGACGGTGCCGGCCTGCACGTATGTCGTCCCGAGCACGGCGACCAGGCCGAAGAAGACGAACACGCCGACCTCGCCCAGCGCGTTGTAACCGTACGGGCGGGAACCCCCGGTGTAGAACCAGGCAGCCGCGATCGCGGCCGCGCCCACCAGCACCAGCCACCAGGCGGAGGTAAGAGCCAGCACCAGGCCAGCGGCTGCCGCGACCCCGAACGAGCCGACCGCCGCCCCCAGCACCGCGCGCGGTGGCGCGGCACCAGACCCTACGAGGCGCAGCGGGCCGACCCTGTCCGCGTCGGTGCCGCGGAGCCCGTCGGAGTAGTCGTTCGCATAGTTCACCGCCACCTGGAGCGACAGCGCGACGACGAGCGCAAGCAGCGCCTTCCAGCCCACGAAGCCGTCCAACGCCGCGGCCGTCCCGCTGCCCGCGACCACCGGGGCCACAGCAGCAGGCAACGTGCGCGGGCGCGCGCCCTCCACCCACTGAGTCGCGCTCGCCACGAGCGTGCAGTCTGTCAGTGCGCCGCCGACCTGAACGGGCTGGCCGTAGCCTTCGACCATGAGCTCCCTGCGGCCGGTCCAGGGCACACCGCACGAGCTTCTGAAGCTGCTATCCGGCTGGCTGGCACACGGGTCCGCCCCGCTGACGGTCGCGACGTCCGGCACCACGGGAGCCCCCAAGCAGGTGTGCCTCGCACGCGACGCGCTCATCGCCTCGGCGAACGCCGGCCTGGCGCGACTCGGTGGACCTGGGCAGTGGCTGCTCGCACTGAGCCCGGAGCGGGTCGGCGGCCTGCAGGTGCTGGTGCGCTCGCTGCTCGCGGACCAGCCACCGGTGATAGTCGCCGACCACTCAGGGTGGCCCGCGGCTGTCTCGGCGATGGGTGCCGAGCGCCGCTACACCGCACTGGTGCCCACGGCGCTGCACCGGCTGCTGCAAGCGGGCCAGGCCGGCCCCCTGCGCGACCTCGACGCGGTGCTGGTCGGCGGAGCCGCCGCCGACCCCGCCCTGCTCGAACGCGCCCGGTCAGCCGGGGTACGGGTGGTGCCGACGTATGGCATGACCGAGACGTGCGGCGGCTGCGTCTACGCCGGAGTGCCGCTGGATGGCGTGGCCGTCGCGATCGACGCGGGGCAGCGGATTCGGCTGCGCGGCCCGGTGCTGTTCGACGGCTACCTCGACCGGCCAGACCTGACCGCGGACGTCATGCGCGACGGCTGGCTGCTCACCCGCGACGGCGGTCGGCTGGACGACGACGGCCGGCTCCACGTGTTCGGCCGGCTCGACGACGTGGTTGTCTCCGGCGGCGTGAACGTCGCGGTGTCGGCGGTGGAGCGCCGGTTGCGTGAGCATCCGGCCGTACGCGAGGCCGCGGTCGTCGGCGTGGACGATCCGGAGTGGGGGTCCCGGGTGGTTGCCGTTGTAGCAGCCGCGCCGGAGGAGGGATGCCGGCTGCCGGGCCTGGCCGAGCTGCGGGACTTCGTGTCGGCGGAGCTGCCCCGCGCCTGGGCGCCGCGCGACCTCGTCGTCGTGCCGGAGCTGCCGATGCTGGCCTCCGGCAAGGTCGACGTCCGGTTGCTGCGCAGGCACGTCACCGGCGCGGCACGGTGAGCGATCCGGATCTGACGCTGCGGCCGCACGTGTACGCCGTCGGCATGCGCACACGGTTTCGCGGCATCACCCGACGCGAGGGGGTGCTGGTACGCGGTCGCGCCGGTTGGGGGGAGTTCAGCCCGTTCTGGGACTACACCGACGAGCAGTGCGTGCCGTGGCTGCGCTCGGCGGCCGAGGCTGCGGACGTCGGCTGGCCCGCTTCGGTGCGCGACCGCATCCCGGTGAACTGCACCGTCCCCGCGGTCGTGCCCGAGCAGGCGGCAGCCGTCGTAGCGGCGAGTCACGGCTGCCGTACCGCGAAGGTGAAGGTCGGCGAGCCCGGGCAGCCCTTTCGCGCCGATGTGGACCGGGTCGCTGCCGTCCGGCAGGCACTCGGAGCGACGGGCAAGGTGCGCATCGACGTCAACGGCGCCTGGAGCGTCGAGGAGGCGGTGGAACGCATCGGTGTGCTGGCCCGGTTCGACCTCGAGTACGTCGAGCAGCCGTGCCGCAGCGTCGCAGAGCTCGCCGCCGTGCGCCGCTCGGTCGACGTGCCGATAGCCGCCGACGAGTCGATCCGCCGCGCGGCCGACCCCTTCCGGGTGGCAGCCGAGGGGGCGGCGGACATCGCGGTGCTCAAGGTCGCACCGCTCGGGGGCGTAGCGGCCAGCCTCGACATCGCCGCGCGGATCGGCCTCCCGGTCGTGGTGTCCAGCGCGCTCGAGTCTGCCGTCGGCATCGCCGCCGGCCTGGCGCTGGCCGCCGCCCTGCCGGAGCTGCCGTATGCCTGCGGGCTGGCCACCGGCGCGCTCCTGGACCGCGACGTCGTGTCGGAGCCGCTGACCGTGGCCGACGGCATGCTGGCCGTCGAAGCGCCCGCGCCCTCACTGGCGTCGCTGTCGGCGGTCGCCGCGGACTACGAGACCACCGGCCGCTGGCTGGGCCGGATGGAGCGCGTACGCGCCCTGGCCGAGGATGCGGCGTGAACCCCGCCACCGCGTGCGCGCGGGTAATCGTCGACGAGCTGGTGCGCTGCGGAGTGCGCGACGCGGTGCTCTCACCGGGCTCCCGGTCCGCACCGCTCGCGATGGCGTTGCACGCTGCGGACGCGGCAGCACGGCTCCGCCTGCATGTCCGCATCGACGAGCGCTCAGCTGGCTTCCTGGCGCTGGGCCTGGCCAAGGGTTCCCGTCGCCCGGTACCGGTGGCGACCACGTCGGGAACTGCCGCGGCCAACCTGTTTCCGGCAGTCCTGGAAGCCGACGCTGCCGGCGTCGCGCTGCTCGCGCTCACCGCCGACCGGCCGGGACGGCTGCAGGGCAGCGGCGCGAACCAGATGACCGACCAGGTGAAGCTCTACGGCTCGGCCGTCCGAGGGTTCTGGCAGGTCGAGGTCGCGGCGGGCGGTGGCAACGACGCCTGGCGCGCGTTGGCCGGCCGGGCGGTGGCCGACGCGCTGGGCGTACGGACGGGTGCGCCTGGACCCGTACATCTCAACCTCGCGTTCGACCTGCCACTGCTGCCAGGCGACGAACCCGCCGAGCCCCTCGGCGGCCGGTCGGCTGAGCACGCGTGGACGACGTTCGAGGAGCGCCCGCCGGCGCCAGCGGTCGCGCTCGCGCACGGTCCCCGCACGGTGGTGGTCGCCGGTGACGACGCCGGCCCGCCGGCCCGCCAGCTGGCCGAGCAGGGCGGTTGGCCCTTGCTCGCCGAGCCAACGTCCGGTGCGCGTACCGGCGCCAACGCGATCCGCTGTCACCGGTTGCTGCTCGAGGACGAGGCGCTCGGCGGCGGGATCGAGCGGGTTGTCGTCTTCGGTCACCCGACGTTGTCGCGGCAGGTGCTCCGTCTGCTGTCGAGGGCTGACGTCGAGGTCGTCGCCGTGGCACCGACCGGCCGCTGGACCGATGTCGGCCACACGGTCAGCCAGGTGCTCGCCGCGGTGACGGTGGCGACACCCGGCGACGAGCAGTGGCTCACCACCTGGCGCGACGCGGACAGCGCCGTAGCCGCGGCGGTGGATGCCGTCGTCGGCGACGAGCCGGCGTTGACGGCGTACGCGGTGGCCGCCGCCCTGGGTGCGGCATTGCCGGCCGACGGGCTGCTCGTGGTGGGCTCGTCCAACCCGATCCGCGACCTCGACCTGATGGCGCCCGTGCCGGGAGTCGGTGGGCGGCGGCGCATTCTCGCCAACCGTGGGCTGTCCGGTATCGACGGCACGGTGTCCACCGCGGTCGGCGCGGCGCTGGGGCGCAGGTCCTCGGTGGCGTACGCGCTGCTCGGGGACCTCACGTTCCTGCACGACTGCAACGGGCTGCTGATCGGGCCGGCGGAGCCACGCCCCGACCTGAGCGTCGTCGTCGTCAATGACGACGGCGGCGGGATCTTCGGGCTGCTCGAGCAAGGCGCTCCGGCCTACGCCGGACCGTTCGAGCGGATCTTCGGCACCCCACACGGCGCCGATCTCGCGGCGCTGTGCGCCGCGTACGGCACGGTTCACACGCTGGCCGCAGACGTCGAGCAGCTTCGGGCGCTGCTCAGGGAGCCCGGTGCCGGGCTACGTGTCGTGGAAGCGAGAGTCGACCGAGCGGGCCGACGTGAGCTGGAGCGGCGGCTGTCGCAGGCGGCGACCGCAGCGCTGCGTGCCTGAGCCCGCCGCGGCGCTACAGGTCGGTGCCTGGAC
>DASQMY010000250.1:0-5839 GCA_035645255.1 Mycobacteriales bacterium | reverse complement strand
GGAGCGGGAAACCACGCGGGTGGACGGCGAGTGGCACGACGACCTGATCATGGGCGTTCTGCCCCCGGAGTTCCGTGCATAGCGCGGAGCCCGACCCGGTGCAGCCGCATTTCACCGAAGGCGTGCGCCAGGACGAGTCGGGTGACCTCCGTCCCCAGCCCCTGTCCCAGCAGCGACGGGACCTGGAGGCCGCGCTGCAGCGCGGTCACCGGTCGTAGCCGTCCAGGCTGGCCAGGTCGATTCAGGCGAGCGCTGCGACCGTCTCTGCAGACGGCCGGGTCGCCTCCAGCACCGCGAGCGTCAGCCCGACCGGCCCGCCCGGGTGCACACCGACCTCGAACACACCACCGCCCGCATCCGGCCGGCGGCCGGCGAGTCCGCCCGGCCGCTTACCCGCCACCCGCCGACGAATCGGTGGCCAACGCACGATCTGTGGACAGAGCCCGACGAGCGGCTCAGTCGTCGTCGTCGAGCCGGGCGAGCCACGTCGACAGCCGGTCGACCGTCGACTCGCTCTCCGGGTTGAGGTCGATGTACTCGCGCAGCCGTTCGGCCAGCCAGAGCAGCGAGACCTGCTCCTCGCCGCGGCGCTCGGCGAGCTCCTCGATCCCCTTGTCGGTGAAGTACACCCGCTACGCCGAGAGCGCGGCAGCCAGCAGTGCCGCCTGCTCCGTCTCGTGCACCTTGGAGCTGCCGACGGCCGGGCTTGCGCTCTCGCGGCGCGAGATCCGGCGCAGTGCCGCGCCGTCCGGCAGCAGGTCGGGCAGGTGCAGCGCGACGAACGGCCAGGCGCCCATGTTGGCCGGCTCCTCCTGCACCCAGACGATGTCGCGCACGCCGGCGTACGGCGCCAGTGCGGCACGCAGCTCGTCCGCCGGCAGCGGGTAGAGCTGCTCGAGGCGGAGCAGTGCGACCCCCGACTGCTCGGTCTTGTCCCGCGCGACGGCCAGGTCGTAGAACACCTTGCCGGTGCAGAGGACGACGCGCTCGACGCCCGCCGGGTCCGGGGCAGCGGGGTCGGCAAGGACGGGCTGGAACCCGCGGTCGGTGAAGTCCTCCGCCGCGGAGACGGCGAGCTTGAGCCGCAGCATCGACTTCGGCGTGAAGACGACGAGCGGGCACCGGCGCGGGCCGAGCACCTGCTGGCGGAGCAGGTGGAAGTAGCTGGCCGGCGTACTCGGCATGGCGACCGTCATGTTGTCCTCGGCGCACAGCTGCAGGAACCGCTCCGGGCGTGCGCTCGAGTGGTCTGGCCCCTGCCCCTCGTAGCCGTGCGGCAGCAGCAGCACGACGCCGGAGCGCTGGCTCCACTTGCCCTCCGCGGCCGAGATGAACTCGTCGATGATCGTCTGCGCGCCGTTGACGAAGTCGCCGAACTGCGCCTCCCAGCAGACGAGCGCGTCGGGGCGGGCGACCGCGTAGCCGTACTCGAAGCCCAGCGCCGCGAACTCGCTGAGCAGCGAGTCGTAGACGAAGAACCGCGCCTGGCCGTCGCCGAGGTTGGCGAGCGGCGTGTACTCGGCGGCGGTCTTGCGGTCGACGATCACCGCGTGCCGCTGGCCGAACGTGCCGCGCCGCGAATCCTGCCCAGCGAGCCGCACCGGGTGCCCGTCGAGCAGCAGCGAGCCGAACGCGAAGGTCTCGCCCAGTGCCCAGTCGATCGTCCCGTCGGCGAGCATCTGCGCACGCCGCTGCAGCTGCGGGAGCAGCCGCGGGTGGACGGAGAAGGTGGTCGGGAAGTTGACCTGCGTGTCGACGATCTGCTTCAGCACCTCCGGAGTCGTCGTCGTGTCCGCGACGCCGCCCTCCGCGCCCTGGTCGTTGGCCGGCACGGCGCCGGGCTGCGAACCCGCGTCCCGCGTCTCGACGAAGACCTTCTCCAGCTGATCCTGGTAGTTGCGCAGCGCCGCCTGCGCCTCCTCGAGGGAGATGTCGCCGCGACCGATCAGCGCCTCGGTGTAGCGCTTGCGCGTCGACCGCTGCGCCTCGATCAGGTCGTACATCAGCGGCTGCGTGAAGCTCGGCTCGTCGACCTCGCTGTGGCCGCGGCGGCGGTAGCAGATCATGTCCACGACGACGTCCTTGCGAAACGCCTGGCGGAACTCGAACGCCAGCCGCGCGACGCGCACGCACGCCTCGGGGTCGTCGCCGTTCACGTGGAAGATCGGCGCCTGCACCATGCGGGCGACGTCGGTCGCGTACATCGAGGACCGGGCGCTCGCTGGCGACGTCGTGAACCCGACCTGGTTGTTGACGACGACGTGCACCGTGCCGCCGGTGCGGTAACCGGAGAGCTGGGAGAGGTTGAGCGTCTCCGCGACGACGCCCTGCCCGGCGAACGCCGCGTCGCCGTGCAGGAGCACCGGCAGGACGGTGAAGCCGTGCGACCCCTTGTCGAGCTTGTCCTGCTTGGCCCGGACGATGCCCTCGAGCACCGGGTCGACCGCCTCGAGGTGGCTCGGGTTGGACGTGAGCGAGACCGCGACCTTGTCGCCGCTGGAGCTCTGGTAGGTGCCGTCGGCGCCGAGGTGGTACTTCACATCGCCCGACCCGTGCGCGGTCGAGGTGTCGATGTCGCCGTCGAACTCGCGGAAGATCTGCCCGTAGCTCTTGCCGACGATGTTGGCGAGCACGTTCAGCCGGCCGCGGTGCGGCATGCCGATGACGACCTCGTCGAGCGCCTCGCGCGCGGCCGACTCGAGCACCGCGTCCAGCAGCGGGATCACGCTCTCGCCGCCCTCGAGCGAGAACCGCTTGTGCCCGACGTACTTGGTCTGCAGGAACGTCTCGAACGCCTCCGCTGCGTTGAGCCGCTCGAGGATGCGCAGCTGCTCGTCGCGGTCCGCCTTGACCGCCGGCCGCTCGATCCGGTCCTGCAGCCACTGCCGCTGCTCCGGGTCCTGGATGTGCATGTACTCGACGCCGATCGTGCGGCAGTACGAGTCGCGCAGCAGACCGAGGATCTCCCGTAGCTTCAGCACCTTCTGCCCGGCGAACCCGCCGGTGGGGAACTCGCGGTCGAGGTCCCACAGCGTCAGCCCGTGCCGGACGATGTCCAGGTCGGGGTGGCTGCGCTGCTTGAAGTGCAGCGGGTCGGTGTCGGCCATCAGGTGACCGCGGACGCGGTATGCGTGGATGAGCTCGATCACGCGGGCCGGCTTCTCGACCTCGCCCTCGCTCGTGGTCGAGATGTCCTGCACCCACTGCACCGGCTCGTAGGGGATGCGCAGGCTGCGGAAGATGGAGTCGTAGAAGCTGTCCTCACCGAGCAGCAGCCGGTGCACCTGGCGCAGGAAGTCGCCGCTTTGCGCGCCCTGGATGATCCGGTGGTCGTATGTGCTGGTGAGCGTCAGCACCTTGCTGACCGCCAGCCGGGCCAGGGTGTCATGGCTCGCGCCCTGGTACTCCGCGGGGTACTCCATCGCGCCGACGCCGACGATGCAGCCCTGCCCCTCCATCAGGCGGGGGACGGAGTGCACCGTGCCGATCGTCCCGGGGTTGGTCAGGCTCAACGTGGTCCCGGCGAAGTCGTCGACCGTCAGCTTGTTGCCGCGCGCCCGGCGTACGACGTCCTCGTAGGCAGCCCAGAACGCCGAGAAGTCCATCGTCTCGGCGGCCTTGATGCTCGGGACGAGCAGCTGCCGCGACCCGTCCTCCTTCTTCTGGTCGATGGCCAAGCCGAGGTTGACGTGCTCCGGTACGACGAGCTGCGGCTTGCCGTCGACCACGGCGTAGCCGTTGTTCATCTCGGGCAGCGCCTTCATGGCCTGCACGACGGCGAAGCCGATGAGGTGCGTGAAGCTCACCTTGCCGCCGCGACCACGGGCGAGGTGGCGGTTGATGACGGTCCGGTTGTCCTCGAGCAGCTTGGCCGGTACGACGCGGACGCTCGTCGCCGTCGGGACGTGCAGGCTGCTCTCCATGTTGGTCACGACGCGAGCCGCGGCGCCCTTGAGCGGACGGGCCTGCGCGCCGCTCGGCACTGCTGGCCCGGTCGGGACCGCCTTGGCGGGCGCAGCGGCGGGTGCTGCCGCGGCCGGCGGCGGTGCGGGGGGCGGCGCGGCCGCTGGAGCCGAGGCGGGCGCAGCAGCGGGGGCCGCGGCCGGCGACGCAGCTGGCGGCGGGGGAGTAGTCGGAGCGGCCGGGCTGCCGTTGCCCTGGCCGGCGGGCGGGGTGCTCCCGTCCGACGGCTCGTAGTCGGCGAAGAAGTCCCACCACGCCTGGTCGACCGAGCCCGGGTCGTTGAGGTACTGCTGGTAGATCTCGTCGACAAGCCAGACGTTGGTGCCGAACGTGGCCAAGCGGTCGGACTGGTTGGACACCGGGACGTCGCCCTCTTTCGCCGGGATGGAGGCAGTCGAGCCAAACCCTAAGGCTACGCGGGTCGGCGGCGTCCCCGAAATGCCCCAGGCATCAAGGCTTCGCGGCGACGGTGTAGCGCAGCGCGGACCGGATTGTGAGCCGTCCGGACGCGTCGCGGATGCCATCGACGAGCCCCAGTAGCTCGCGCTTCACGTCGTCGAGCTCCTCAGCGGGGATCCGCTCGAGGCTGGCGCGCAGCCCGGCCGACCAGGAGAACCGCCACCACTGCTCCGGGTCCTTGAGCACGGTGACGTGCTCCTCCTCGACCGCCTCGATCTCGGTGAAGCCGGCAGCCCGGAGCATCGCGTCGAGCTTCTCCGCCGTGCCGACCGGCCCCGCGGCCGGCGAGGGGACGCCTGGGGGGAGGAAGCTGCGGAGCCGCTCCATGACCGGCTGCCACTGCGTGTCGTCCGGCCCGAACGTCGTAAGGCCGAGCCGGCCACCCGGTCGAAGCAGCCGGTGGTAGGCCGAGACCGCCTTCGCGGGGTCGGGCAGGAAGAAGATCACCAGGCTGGACAGGACCCGGTCGAACGACTCGGGCGGGAAGTCCGGGCTCTCCGCATCACCGAGCTGCACGTCGACGTGATGGAGTCCTTCGGCATGGGCATCCGCCGCTGTCCGGCTGACCATGCCCTCCGCAAGGTCGATCGCCGTGACCGTGCCGGTGTTGGTGACCGCCGCGGCGGCCGGGAACAGCACGGCGCCGCGACCGGTCCCGACGTCGAGCACGTCCATGCCCGGCGCGACGCCGGCGACCTCCACGAGCCGGCGGCCGAAGACCGCGAAGAAGCGGACGCCGACGTCGTCATAGGTGTCACTGGCTCGGTCGAACACCCCGGCGATCCACTGCTTTCGACCTTCGTCACCCATGCCGGTGACCCTACGGCGTCAGCCGCGCGAAGCGGTGGTGTAGCAGATCTCGTTCCACATGGGGATCGTGCCGTCCTTGCTGGCGAAGGCGGAGATCAGCTCGAGCGCCTCGCCCCTGACGTCGTCGAGATCCTCGGCCGGGACCCGCTCCCATGCTGCGCGCTGCCCTACCGTCCACGTCCACGACCACCAGTGCTCGCGGTCCCTGAACTTCATCTGATGCCGCTCGACATGTTGCTCCACGTCGGTGTACCCGAGCTCCAGCAGTGACTCCCGCAGCTGGTCGGGCGTGCCGGCTGGGCTCTTGGCGGCGTCCTCCTTCGAAGGCCCGCCGGGGAGGTAGCGGCGGATGATGGCGTTGACGGGCGCCCACCGCTCGTCCTCGACACCGCTGAAGATCGTCACTCCGAGCCGCCCGGTCGGCTTCAGCAGCTGCCGCCAGGAAGCGAGCGCGCGCAGTGGGTCAGGCAGCAGGAACACCACCAGCCCGGACAGCACGCGGTCTAACGACGCGGCCGGGAAGTCCGGCGACTCCGCGTCGCCCGGCCGGACGTCGACGTGTTGCAGGCCGCGCGCCCGCGCGTCGTCCGACGTACGCCGGACCATC
>DASQMY010000249.1:0-4818 GCA_035645255.1 Mycobacteriales bacterium | reverse complement strand
ACGTCGCGCACGACGTCGTCGAAGTCGTCGGTGTAGTACTCGCCGAGCAGCTCGATGATCCGCGGCTCCGAGCGGAACCGGGTGGCCCGCGTCGCCGCGTCGACGATGCGGAACTGCTCCTTGTACGAGCCCTGCGGGCCGGTCCACCCGCGCCGCACGAGGAACGGCCGGACCGTGCCGCCGGCGCTGCCGTAGACGTAGACGACCGGGTCCTGTGAGCCCTCGGCGTACTCGGCAGCGTCGATCGCGATGGCGTAGCGCAGGCGGGCCTTGGGCACAGGAGCTCCGGTACGTCGACGGGTTGCTGCGGCGGGCGGGCGCCGGCCCGCGCAGGGCGTGTCGGACGGGGGCAAATATAGTCGGCGGGTGGCCGGCGACCGAACCAGACGCGCGGCCCCGGCGACCCTCGCCGCTCCGGGCGCGCCCGGCGCGCTGGACCGGCCACCGCCTGCCGACCTGGCGCTGATCGCGCTCGCCGTCACCGCGGTGTCCACGTCCGCGCCGCTGATCCGCTACGCCGTCGCGCCGACGATGGCGCTCGCGATGTGGCGCAACATGCTGGCCGCGGCGGTCGTGCTCCCGGTCACCGGTGTGCTCCGCCGCGCCGAGCTGCGCGCGCTGTCCGGTCGCGAGTGGCGGCTCTGCCTGGTCTCCGGCGTGGTGCTCGCGCTGCACTTCGCGACGTGGATCCCCAGCCTGCGCTACACGAGCGTCGCGTCGTCGGTCGCGCTGGTCGCGGTGCAGCCGGTGTGGGCAGCGCTGATCGCCAGATGGCGCGGCGACCACGTGCCGCGGGCCGGCTGGATCGGCATCTGGCTCGCGGTCGTCGGCGCCGCGGTCCTCTCCGGCCTCGACTTCGACATCGGGCTGCGCTACCTGTGGGGTGACCTGCTGGCGCTGGTCGGCGGCGTGATGGCCGCGGTCTACGTCACCCTCGGCGCGCAGGTCCGGCAGACCGTCGGGACGATGACCTACACGGCGATCTGCTACAGCGCGGCCGCGGTGGTGCTGCTGACCGTCTGCCTCGTCGGCCGGCAGCCGATCTCCGGCTACGACGCTGGCACCTGGTGGGCGATCATCGGGCTCACCGTCGGCGCGCAGCTGCTCGGCCACTCCGTCTTCAGCCGCGTCCTCAAGACGACCAGCCCGACGGTCGTGTCGACGTCGATCCTGTTCGAGATCGTCGGCGCGGCCGTGCTCGCCGGGCTGTTCTTCGACGAGTGGCCGGCGGCCGCGGCGATCCCGGCCGCCGCGCTGATCGGCGCCGGCGTGGTGATCGTCGTCCGGGCGGGGTCACCGCGGCCCGAGGTCGCCGGCGTACCGGTGTCGGAGTAGCGGCGTGCCGATCCGGGACGCCGACCGGCTGCTGCGCGTGATCCGCGCGCTGCACGCGGAGATCCGGACGGCGGTGGTCGACGCGACCGAGCGGCAGTCGGTCGAGGCGCTGTCGGCCGCGGACGAGTCGCAGCCGGGCGACACGATCTTCGCCGTCGACCGGGTGAGCGAGGAGCGGCTGGTCGCCCACGTCGCGGCCGAGCTCGCGCCGTACTGGCCGCTGGTGCTCGTTGCCGAGGGCCTGCCGGACGTCGGGCACGGGCCGGGAGTCGTCGTCCTGCCGGCCGGGCTCGGCCCGGCGGACGCGGAGATCCGGGTGATCGTCGACCCGGTCGACGGGACGCGCGGGCTGATGTACCAGAAGCGCAGCGCGTGGATCCTGACCGGCGTGGCGGCCGACCGCGGTGCGGCGACGTCGCTGCGCGACATCGAGCTGGCGGTGCAGACCGAGATCCCGCTGGTGAAGCAGACGCTCTCCGACGTGGTGTGGGCGGTGCGCGGCGGCGGGGCGCACGCGGAGCGCTACGACCGGCGTACCGGCGGCTCGTGGGACTTGCGGCTCCGGCCCAGCCGCGCGACCTCGCTGGTGCACGGCTTCGCGCAGCTGGCGAGGTTCGTGCCCGGCGCGCGCGACGTCCTCGCCGCGGTCGACGACGACGTGGCCTACGCCGTGCTGCCGGCAGCGGCCGACGGCCGCGCACTGATGTTCGAGGACCAGTACCTGAGCACCGGCGGGCAGCTCTACGAGCTGATGGCCGGCCACGACCGCTACACCGCCGACGTCCGGCCGCTCGCCACGGCGCTGCTCGCCGCTGCCGGTCGCCCGCGCAGGCTCGGCGCCCACCCCTACGACCTGTGTACGGCGCTCATCGCCGTGGAGGCCGGCGTCATCGTGACCGACGAGAGCGGTGGAGAGCTCGACGCACCGCTCGACGTGCTGACCGACTGCAGCTGGATCGGCTACGCCAACGCCGACATCCGTGCCCTCGTCGAGCCGGTGCTGCAGACCGCTCTGCGCGCGCGGGGGCTGCTGTGAGCAGCGGGCCGGCCGACGTCCCGGCGTTCGTCGTCCACAACGTCGACCGCTCCGGCGACTCGCTGCACGTGCTGTTCTACGCCGACGCGGTGCTCCTGGTGCAGCCGGTCATCGAGCCGCGGCCCGGCGGGATGCACGGTGCGGTCGTCGCCCGGCAGCGCGACCGGGTCGCCGGCCGCGGCGTCGCGCCCGGCCAGCCGCGCCGGCCCGAGCGGCTCGGTCGCGCCGCGCTCGCCGCGTCCGGGCGCGTGGTCGACACCTTCCCGCGGGCTGGGCTGGCCGGCGTACGGCTGCGCCGGTCGCTGTTCGGCTACTGGACGCTGCGGCTGCGGCTCGCCGACGGGCGGTCGGTGAAGCTCGGCCGCGGCGCGGTCGGCAGCGAGCCGTACGGTGTCGTCGCGCCGCTGCTGCGCGCCTGGCAGCGCTGACCGCGGAAGCCGTCGCTTGTCAGGTCGGGCGGGCGGCCTGGCTCGCGGGGTAGGCCGCGCGGCGGAGCCGCTGCAGCGGACCGGCCGGCATGATGCCGCCGCCGGTGTTCCACGGGTTGAACCGCAGCGCCTCGCTCGCGGCCTGCGGCAGCCGATGCCGTACGGAGACCGTGCCGACCCGCCGCCACCGGCCGAAGACCGGCGCGACCAGCAGCTCGAACCGGAGGTCGCCGGCCTCGGCCGCTGCCGTCGCCTCGTCGATGGTGTGGACGGCGCCGGCCGGCGTCCGTGCGCCGATGAGCAGCTGCTGGTCGCCGACCCGGTAGAGCAGGATCGAGGAGAACAGGTGGCCGGCGAAGCCCGGCGCGGGGACCATCAGGTGCCGCACACCCGGGCGCTCGCGCGATGACGCGAGCAGCAGGTCCTGGTGCAGCGCGGCGCCGTGCACGTCGGTCAGCCTGATCGCGACGCCGAGGATGTCCGGCGCCGGCTCGGGCAGCCCGGCTCCCCGCGACAGCCGGACGACGGCGGGGTGCGCCGCGCGCGTGTCCAGCAACGGCACGCCGTACGCCGGACCGGTCGGCTCGATCTCGACCGTCGCCTCGAACGCCGCGCCCTTCGGATGGAAGATCCGCGCGCCGCGGATCGCCGACAGCACTCCGAAGATGGTCGCGGTCGCGCGCATCACGAGACCGCGGACGGCACGGAGCACTGTGGCGAGCCTCCTGGGGAGTTCGGTGGTGCGGCGCGGTCGGTCCTGCCCGGTCGGCGGGTCGGCAACCACCCCGTGGGGCCGCCCGGGTCGAACGGCTAGCATCGCCCGGTGAGAGCGCCAGGCGGCGGTCGCCGGCGCAGCTCGAGACTTGGAGCTCGTCGATGACGTTGCGTTCCCGCCGTTCGTGCCTGGCGGTGCCCGGGTCGTCCACCAAGATGATCGGCAAGGCGCAGGAGCTCCCCGCCGACCAGGTGTTCCTCGACCTCGAGGACGCCGTCGCGCCGCTGGCCAAGGAGGACGCGCGCAAGAACGTCGTCGCCGCGCTCAACGAGGGCGACTGGGGCGGCAAGGTCCGCACCGTCCGCGTCAACGACCTGACCACCAGGTGGACCTACCGCGACGTGATCGAGGTGGTCGAGGGAGCCGGCGCCAACCTCGACTGCGTCATGCTGCCGAAGGTGGCGCACGCCTGGCACGTGCAGTGGCTCGACACGATGCTCAGCCAGATCGAGGCGACGATGGGCTTCGAGCGCCGGATCGGCATCGAGTGCCAGATCGAGAACGCGATGGGCCTGAGCAACATCCGGGAGATCGCGTTCGCGTCCGACCGGATCGAGACGATCATCTTCGGCCCGGCCGACTTCATGGCGTCGATCAACATGCCGTCACTGGTCGTCGGCGGGCTCAACCCCGACTACCCGGCCGACCCCTACCACCACATCCTGATGGAGATCCTGATCGCGGCCCGCGCGGCCGGCGTGCAGGCGATCGACGGCCCTTACCTGCAGATCCGCGACGTCGACGGGTTCACCGAGGTGGCCAGGCGGTCCGCAGCGCTCGGCTTCGACGGCAAGTGGGTGCTGCACCCCGGACAGCTCGACGCAGCCAACGAGGTCTACGCGCCGAAGCAGGACGACTACGACCACGCCGAGCTGATCCTCGACGCCTACGAGCACTACACGTCCGAGGCGGGCGGGCGGCGCGGCGCGGTGATGCTCGGCGACGAGATGATCGACGAGGCGTCCCGCAAGATGGCGCTCGTGATCGCGGGCAAGGGCCGGGCCGCGGGGATGACGCGGACCTCGAAGTTCGAGCCGCCGGCGGAGTAGCGCGCCGTCAGGCGAGGGTACGGCGGCGGGCCAGCACGGTGACCGCGCCGGCCGCGGCGGCTGCAGTCGTCAGCGCGAACGCCGCCCCCACGCCGCTGCGGTCCACGGCGGCACCGGCGAGGACGCTGCCGATGGAGCTGCCCACCAGGAAGCTGGTGATCAGCCAGGAGAACGCCTCCGTGACGGTGCCGTCCG
>DASQMY010000248.1:0-16538 GCA_035645255.1 Mycobacteriales bacterium | reverse complement strand
ACACCACCGGGCTCGCTGTCGGCAACGCCGACCCAGCGGTACGCATCATGTCGCCCGTCGAGGGCTTCGAGGTGCGGGTCGGCACGTCGTTCGACCTCACCACCCAGGTGAGCGACCCGGGCGTCAACGACGACGTCACCTGCACGATCGACTGGGGTGACGGCACCGCTGACACCACCGGGTGCAAGGGCTCGCACAGCTACGCCGTCGCCGACGCCTACAACATCGAGGTCACCGCGCGGGACAGTGACGGCGGCGTCGACCACACGTCGATCACAGTGCACGTCAAGGCACCGGCGTGGCAGTTCGAGGGGTTCTTCGCACCGGTCGACAACGCCCCGATCGTCAACGTCGTCAAGGCGGGCTCGACCGTACCGGTGAAGTTCGGCCTCGGCGGCAACCGTGGCATGGACATCTTCGCGCCGGGCTTCCCGGCGTCCTCGAAGGTGGCGTGCCGAGAAGACGGCGGAGTTCCGCTTCAGGTAGCTCGAATCCGCAGTGACGCAGCGCTCCCCGGGCCCAGCCCGGGGAGCGCTGCTGTGCGTGGGTCGGCGCTGCGGACTCGACGAGGCGCCTGCTTGCTCTCCGCTGCAGGGCGGATGCCGCCTCCGGCGCCGGGCGGACGGCGTGCGCACCGTTGTCCGATAGCCTCGCCGTCATGCCCGCACCGGGGTGGACGCCGACCCGCCGCAACCTGCAGTTCGACGCGGCCATAGCCATCGTGCTCGCAGCGGCGTCCGCGCTCTCGCTCTACATCAGCAGCGACCCGGCGATCACCAACCCGGCGCTGGCCGACTACAGACTCCCGATCGCGGTCGCGTGCATCACTGCGCTGCACGCCCTGCTCGCCCTCCGGCGCCGCTGGCCGATCGCGGCCCTCCTCGCCTCGCTGGTCGCCTATGTACCGATGGCTCTGGAAGAGGTGCCCGAGCCGCACATCTCGCCGGTCGTGCTGCTGATCCTCCTCTACACCGCAGGGGCGTACGGCGGTCGGCACCGCAACGCCGCGCGGACCGGGTTCCTGGTCGTGATCGCGGGCCTGATCGTCTTCGTGATCGTGCGGGCGCCGGCGATGCCGTACGAGGGACGGGTCCCGCGGGAGGTGCTCACCGTGTTCACCCTCGTAGCCAACGTGGTGTCGTTCGGCGGCGCCTGGATGCTGGGCGACGTCGTGCGCGTGCGCCGGCAGCGCGAGCAGGTGCTCGAGGCGCGGACCGCGGCTCTCGCGGCCGCCCAGGCCGACCTCGCGCATCGCGCCGTGGTCGACGAACGGATCCGGATCGCCCGCGAGCTGCACGACGTCCTGGCGCACCACGTCTCCCTGATGGGCGTGCAGGCCGGGGCGGCCCGACGGGTGCTGGACTCGCGGCCGGCCGACGTACCGGATCTCCTCGGGTCGATCGAGGGCTCCAGCCGGGAGGCGCTCGTCGAGCTGCAGCGACTGCTCGGCCTGCTCCGACAGGACGAGGCGGCCGCCGAGACGATCAGCGCGCAGCCGCGCCTCGAGGGCCTGGACGAGCTGGCCGAGCAGATGCGGGACGCAGGACTGCGGGTGGAGCTCGCCTTCCACGGTGACCCAGGGTCGACCGCGGTACCCGCCGGGGTCGAGCTCTCGGCGTACCGGATCGTGCAGGAGGCGCTCACCAACGCGCTGAAGCACGCCGGGCCGCGAGCTGTCGCGCGGGTGGAGATCCGGCGTACCGGCGCCGCGTTGCAGCTGTGCGTCAGCGACGACGGCGGAACGGGCGGAACTGCCGCAGCGCACCCGCGGCGGACCGATGGCGTCGGCGGGCACGGCATCGTCGGCATGCGCGAGCGGGTCAACCTGCTGGGGGGCGAGCTGCGTGTCGGCCCGCGCCCGAGTGGCGGGTTCGAGGTCCGTGCCTGGCTCCCCCTCGCCGCCGAGGCACCGGCGACGTGACCGACGTCCGCGTGGTGCTGGTCGACGACCAGGAGATGGTGCGGGCCGGTTTCCGGCTGATCCTCGAGTCGGAGCCGGGGCTTCAGGTCGTCGGTGTCGCCGGCAACGGCGCGGCCGGTGTGTCGGTCGCCCGTGAGCTGCGTCCGGACGTCGTGCTGATGGACATCGAGATGCCAGGCATGGACGGCATCACGGCGACCGGTGTGCTCGCCGCGGAGGGCATGACGGTCGTCATGCTGACGACGTTCGAGCGTGACGACTACATCCTCGAGGCGGTGCGAGCTGGGGCGAGCGGCTTCCTGCTGAAGAACGCGCCGCCCGAGGAGCTCGTGGCGGCGGTGCGGGTGGCCGCCGAAGGCGACGCGCTGCTCTCGCCGCGCGTCACCCGTCGGGTGCTCGACCGGCTGGCGGCCGAGGCGCCGACGTCGTCCGCTGCTCGGGTGCGGCTCGGAGAGCTCACCGAGCGCGAGGTCGGCGTGCTGCGGCTCGTCGCTCTCGGTCGCTCCAACCGCGAGATCGCCGGCGAGCTGTTCCTCGGCGAGGCGACCGTCAAGACCCACGTCTCCAACATGCTGGCCAAGCTGCACCTGCGCGACCGGGTCCAGGCGGTCGTGTTCGCCTACGAGTCCGGGCTGGTGCGAGCGACCGGTCGGGACCCCTCGCTGCAGTAGTCCACCGGCAGGCGGAGCGCGAGTCAGCCCCGCGACGGTTACCGCTCCACGGCGTGACTGGTGTGATGGCCGCATGCTCGAACTCATCGAACTGACGAAGCGCTTCGGGAACACCGTCGCCCTCGACGGGCTCTCGCTGTGTGCGACGCCGGGGCGGATCCACGGATTCGTCGGCCGCAACGGCGCCGGGAAGACGACCGCCATGCGGATCGCGGTCGGACTCGCCGCGGCCGACAGCGGCCGGGTGCTGTGGAACGGTGCGCCGGTCGACGCTACCAGCCGGGCCGGCTTCGGCTACATGCCCGAGGAACGTGGGCTCTACCCAGCGATGACGGCTAGGGCGCAGGTCACGTACTTCGGTGAGCTCTCGGGGCTGGGCCGGGCGGCGGCGAAGACCGAGGCCGACCGGGTTCTCAGCGGTCTGGGCATCACCGAGCGCGCGGCCGACAACGTCGACAAGCTCTCCCTCGGCAACCAGCAGCGCGTCCAGCTGGCGATCGCGCTCGTCCAGTCGCCCGAGCTCCTCATCCTGGACGAGCCGTTCAGCGGGCTCGACCCGGTCGGCGTCGACGTGCTGGCCGACGTCCTGTGCACGGAGGTCGCCCGCGGGACCGGCGTCGTCTTCTCGAGTCACCAGCTCGAGCTCGTCGAGCGGCTGTGCGACGAGGTGACCATCGTCGACAGCGGGCGGGTCGTCGCCAGCGGCACGATCGCTGCGCTCCGGGCGGGACAGGGAGCGCACCGCTACCGGGTCGTCCTCGACGGCGGCTGGACGACGTGGGCGGATAGCGTCCGCGGCGCTCGGGTCGTCTCCGACGAGCGCGGCGAGGTGCTGCTGGAGCTCGCCCCCGGCACGGACGACCAGGTCGTCCTCGACGCCGCCCGCGCCGCTGGACGGGTGCTCACCTTCGACAGAGTGACGCCGTCGCTCGCCGAGCTGTTCCGGGAGGTTGTGCCGCGATGACCGGCTTCGACGCCGTCCGCCTCGTCGCCATGCGCGAGGTCCGCGAACGACTGCGGTCCAAGATGTTCCGGTCGTCGTCGGCGGTCAGCCTGCTGGTCGTCCTCGGCGTCGCGATCGTGCCGAGCCTGCTCTCCGACGGCGACCCGACGACGTACGACGTCGGCGTGGTCGGGGCGGCGTCCGCCCCGCTGGCGGACCGGCTGCAGAAGGCTGTCGACCAGCTCGGCGAGGACGCGCGGGTCAACCGGCGCGACGTCGCGGACGCCGCGGCCGCCGATCGCCTGCTGGCCGACGGCGATCTCGACGTCGCGATCGTCGACGGCGGCGCGCTGGTCGTCAACGAGGAGCTCGCCGAGCCGCTCGAGGCACTCGTCCACATCGCGCACCGGGAGACCGCACTGCAGCGGGCGCTGTCCGAGGCGGGCGTGACGGGCGCGGCGGCCGAGACGGCCATGCAGCCGACGCCGCTGCCGGTCCGCGCCCTCGACCCGCCCGACCCCGAGACGGACGCGCGTGAGGCCATCATGTTCGCGGGCACTGTCCTGCTCTACGGACAGCTGCTCGGCTACGGCTACTGGGTGGCCAGCGGCATCCTCGAGGAGAAGTCGTCGCGGGTCGTCGAGGTCGTGCTCGCGAAGGTCCGGGGCAGCCACCTGCTGGCCGGCAAGATCATCGGGATCGGTCTCCTCGGCTTCGCCCAGCTCGTCGGCTTCGTCTGCATCGGCCTGGTCGCCGCTTCGGTCTCCGGCTCGGTCGACCTGCCGCCGCAGACGACGCGGATCGCCGTCGAGCTGGTCGCGTGGTTCGTCCTCGGGTTCGCGTTCTACGCCTGCCTGTTCGCTGCCGCCGGAGCGCTCGCCAGCCGGGCCGAGGAGATGCAAAGCACCACCGGCCCGCTCACGCTCGTGATCGTGGTCGCGTTCTTCGTGGCGCTCGGCGTAGGTGACGAGCCGGGCGGCACCGTCGCGCGCGTGGCGACGTTCGTGCCCGCGACGGCGCCACTGGTGCTGCCGATCCGCAGCGCGGCGGGCGAGCTCGCGGTGTGGGAGGCGCTCGCGAGCATCGCGATCATCCTGCTCGCGACGTACGGCGCCGTCCGCCTCGCCGGACGGGTGTACGCCGGCAGCGCGCTGAACGTCCGCGGGCAGCTCAAGCTCCGCGAGGCGCTGGCGCGGGCCCGGGCCCGCTAGTCCTCGGCGGCCTCGCCTGCTCGGGACCGGTCGAACTCGGCGGCGACGCGCTTCGGCACGCACATGCGCCAGGCGTCGACGACGAGCTCGGCTAGCTCGTCCTCGTCGATCGCCGCGAGCCGGACGCGGACCCAGTTGTAGCGCTCGTCGCTCGGGATAGGCATCAGGAACTTGTCCGGCTCGGCGGCGACGAGCGCGGCCCGCTCCTCCTTGGGGAACGCGAAGCCGAGCAGCTCCTCGTCGCGGGACAGCGCGAGGTAGACGTACCGGCCGATCCGGAACTTGATCCGGTCGCGGACCAGCGCCTCGGTCGAGCGTGGCAGCGGGCAGGCGATCCGCCGTACGTCATAGGCGTTCACCAAGAGCCCACCGCCGCGGTCGTCGTCATGGACCGGACGCTGGCGGCGCCCACCGACAGTCGGCGCCGACCGGCCGCGTCCCGGCCGGTCGGACCTGATCTTCTCGCCGTACGTCAGCGGCCGCCGAGCATCCCGCCGAGCCCGCCGCCGCCACCACCGAGGTTGCCGAGCCCTCCGGGCAGGTTGCCGCCGAACTTCTGCAGCAGCTCGCCGATGTCGATGCCGTACTTGCTGAGCAGGCCTGCGTGCTGGTCCGTGTCGACCTGGTCCGGCAGCTCCTGCTCCGCCTGCGCCGCCTGGTCCGGCTGACCGTGCTGGCGGATGAGGTCGAGGATCTGGCTCTTGTCGATCTGCATCGTGGTGCCTCCGTCTGGGTCAGGAACGGTGCTGTCCAACGACCCCTACCCCACCGGCTCGGCCGGCGGCCTAGCGCAACCGCCAGGGCTTGCTGGCGACGGGGTGCCGACCGGTCGCACACCTGGCGCGCAGGTCTGCCCGTCCGCTAGCCCCAAGAGTAGTTTGGCGGTGGTTCGCCAAGGACGGCGACCGGATCCGACCCAGGAACTGCCAATGCGCAAGCGGCTGCTCGTGCTGCTCGCCGCTGTCGTCGCCGTACTCGGCGTCACCACGATGCGGGCCAGCGCCATCAACTACGGCCAGGTGGACGACGGGGCACACCCCTACGGCGCGCTGACCGCGCTGTTCGACGAGGAGGGCAACTACGTCGGGCGCTGCAGCGGCTCGCTCATCGACGAGGACGTCGTCGTGACCGCAGCGCACTGCACCGACGGGGTCGCTCATGCGCACATCTTCTTCACCGAGGACCTGCGCGGCGTCGACTTCGCGACGGCGACCAACTACGACGCGGTCGGCACGCCGCACGCGATGCCCGGCTGGACCGGGTCGCTGACCACGCCGGACACGCACGACCTGGCGGTCTTCACGCTCGACCGCGCACTGCTCGAGAAGAAGGGCTACGAGTACGCCGAGCTCGCGCCGGTCGGCTTCCTGGACGAGATGGCGACCAAGCGCGGCCAGCAGGACACCTACTTCACGACCGTCGGCTACGGGCTGCAGCAGCCGCAAGCCCTACCTGATCAACCAGTCGATCCGCATGTACGCGGTCAGCGACCTGATCAGCCTCAACAACGCGTTGGTCGACGGCTACGGCCTGATGACGACCAACAACCCCGGTCACGACCGCGGCGGCAACTGCTCCGGCGACTCCGGCGGCCCGATCCTCTGGCAGGACACCGACATCATCGTCGCGGTCAACAGCTTCGGTCTGCAGAACACCACCGAGACGGCGCACGCGTTCATCTCGTCGTTCCTCGACCAGCGACCAGCCGACGACCAACCGACGACGGACCGGCTGTCACCAGGCAGCCGGTCCGTCGTCGTCCGCT
Source organism: Mycobacteriales bacterium (assembly GCA_035645255.1). Classification (GTDB taxonomy): domain Bacteria; phylum Actinomycetota; class Actinomycetes; order BP-191; family BP-191; genus DASQMY01. The sequence continues at coordinate 10,027 of DASQMY010000248.1, read as the reverse complement.
GCGTCTTCCTGGGGTGCTGCGCCGCGCGGCACAATGAGTCGTGACCAGGTCCGGTTGGCGCGACGCGATGGACTCGACGTTCGCCGAGATGTCGAGCAACTGGTTCGGCGCGCGGCGCCTCGGCCGCGACCGCGACGTCGTCACCGACGTCAGGCGCTGCACGGCGTTCCTGCAGGCAGCGGACGAGACGTGGGACCGCGGCGAGCTGATCTTCCGTACGCCGGTCGCGGACGAGCTGGTCTGGCAGCCGTTCCCGCAGGGCCGGTCCCGCGTCTACCACGGACCGTTCGAGCTCTCACCGGGCGCGCCGGCCGGCGCGGACGTCGAGCAGGTCACGCTGTCCTCGCGCGACGAGCAGGCCGTCCTCCGCGTTGCGCAACGCGACCTGCCCGTCGTGCGGGATGCCCTGCTCGTCAGTGGGTCTTGACCTTGGCCACCACGCTCTCGACCCCGTTGCCGACGTCTTGCACCGTCGGGTGCTTCGCGGCCGCGACGACCATCACCTGCTGAGTCTCCCGCGCCCACTCCAGACGCTTCAGCGCGGCCGGCTCCAGCTGCTCGACCGCCGCGGTCATAGCGGTCCTGGCGGCGCCGTTCTTCGCCTCGTCGGCGATCTTGCCGAGCAGCGCGGCGTTGTCGACGCAGGCGGTGGCCGCGCTGAGCACGCACTCGACGAGCTTGAGGTCGATCGTCATGGGGTCGGCCGAGCCGGCTGACTGCAGGGACATCAGCAGGTGGCTGTCCATGCTCTCGGTCATCCGCGCCGGGGGCTGACGTACTGCGGGTCGCCGCCGATCGACGTGACCAGCTGCTCCCACACCGCCACCGCCTGCTCGGTCTCCTGTCGGTACTGGGCGAACATCGGCTGCAGCGCTGGATTGGCCGTCATCGCGCCGAGCGACCGGAACAGCGGAACACCCATCCGCTCGTGCATCAGGCACGCGCTCAGCAGGTCCGCGACGAACGGTGCGTTGAGCCCGCTTCCGGCAGCCACGCCCGAGAGCGCGTCGTCGGTCTGCTCGCGGTCGGGAGCCACCGTCAGCATCGGGCCCGGCTTCAACATGCCGCCCGTGTCGTGCGTCAGGATCGTCGTCACCATGTGGTCACCTCTCAGCGGGAGCCGGCCGGCTCGCGCTGCCGCTCGATGGGATGGGGGCCCTCGGTCTCGAGGCGGTACTCGCGGCCGAACTTCTCGCGGTGCTCCTCGATGACCTGCTCGCTCGGGACGGCGTCGCCGGTGACCGCCGCGAGGTTGGCCTCGAACCGCTTGTGCGCATCCCAGACGTAGCCGGTGCCCAGCGACGTCACGTCGAGCTGGTCGGCGATCACCTGGCGGACGTACTCCTCGTTCGGCTCGAACAGCACCGGCTGCGCGAGCGCCTTCGGCAGGATCTCCTCGGGGTCCTTGCCGTCGAACCGGCGGAGCAGGTCCGCCGCGACGTGCAGCTGGGCGATCTCCATCTCGAGGTGCCGCTCCCAGATCTCCTTGATCCGGCGGTCCTCCTCCTGCGCCGCGAACGAGTAGTAGAGGTAGCGCTCGTTGTACTCGTGCATGACCAGCTGCTCGTACCAGCTCTCCGGCGGGTCGAGCAGCGACTCGTACTGCGTGACGTGCTCCTCCTCGACCAACGCGATCTCGGCGTACAGGCCTCGGGCGAGCGGCTCCATGTACCGGTTGCCGATGGTCATGTAGAAGTTCATCGTCTGCTGCTCCGCCGACAGCACGGTCAGCGCGTGCAGCCGCGACAGCGGTTGACGGTGTGCTTGTCGTAGTGCTTGCGGATGTTGTCGACGGGGTGCAGGTGCTCCTGGATCGTCGGCCGGCCGGGCATCAACCCGTCAGCTGCTGGACGATGTCCTCGGCCTGCTTGCCCTCGAGCAGCTCGTAGAGGTTCGCGTACCGGTAGAGGCGGTCGAAGTCCTCCAGCAGGCCGGAGTCGTACGTCTGCTTCAGGTAGGGGTCCGGCTCCGAGCGGGGCGACCCACGCGGTCAGGTCGACGGCCACCTGCCCGTAGCCGAGCGTGACCTCGAGTCGTCTCGTCACCCGGCGTCAGCCAGTTGATGACCTTCTGCTGCTGCTGCTCGATCCGGCGTACCTCGGCGAGCCGCTCCTTCACCTCGGGCACGTCGGTGTGCCGCGCGAACTGGTGGGAGAACATGATCGACTCGACCTCGATGCCGTTCATGACGATGACCCGGGCCCGCGCGTGCGTAGAGGTGCACCTCCCGCTGGTCGTACGGCGTCGAGTTCAGCTCGGACCAGGTGCGGACCTGCTTGTCCAGCGGGATCCCCTTGTGTTCGAGCGGGTTGACGCTCATGGCGCCTCCGTCGGCTCTCGAGTTGTCGTAGCCCTTACCGGCGCTGGCGGGAGTCACCCGCAGGCGCAGCGGACTGTCGCCCGGCGGCCACCCATGCCTGGCGACGGCACCAGACCGCGGAACGGCGCGCTGCTGGCGGCGAATGGTCACAAGTTCGTGACGTTCGGTGCCCGGCGCGCCGGCGGCCCCTAGTCTCACCGCATGCCGACGCCCCGACCCCTGCGCTCCCCGAGCCGGTGGCTCGCCGGAGCGGTCGTCGCCGGTATGGTCGCCGTCCTCAGCGCCGGGGCGGTGCGGGCCGCGGGCAGGGACCGCGGTACGGCGGACCAGCCGGCCGCCACGTCCGCGAGCCCGCCGGCCGTGGCTGCATCGGCAGCGAAGCCGGTGGCGGGCACCTCGACGCCGACATCGACCGCCGGCGCGACGCCCCCCACCCCGAGCGCGGTGCGGACACCGAGCCCGGTCCCCACGCCGACGGCAGGCACGATCGCGCCGACGCGGACACCTTCCGCGACACCGACCACTGCGCCGACGTCGACGCCGATGCCGGCGCCCTCCCCGACAGCCACGCTCACCGTCGCGGTCCAGGAGCCCGGTGCGGACGGACCGGAGGTCGCGGCCGTCCAGCGCCGCCTCAGGGATCTCGGCTACGACCCCGGACCGGTCGACGGCTCGTACGGCGAGTCGACGCAGCACGCTGTGTGGGCGTTCCAGAAGGTCAACGGGCTGCGCGCCGACGGGGTGGTCGGGCCCAACACCCAGCGTGCCCTGCGCAACCCGCGCGTCCCGGCGTCGTTCGGCTCGTCCGCCGGCCCCAACCGGGTCGAGGTGAGCATCGAGCGGCAGGTGATGGTCGTCTACTCCGGCGACGCGATCCGGCTGATCTCCCACGTGTCGAGCGGTGCCAACGTCCCGTTCTGCGAGAAGGGTCGGTGCGGCCACGGGCGCACGCCGGTGGGCCGGTTCGCGGTCACTCGGCACATCCTCGGCTGGCGCACGTCCTACCTCGGCCAGCTGTACCAGCCGGTCTACTTCCTCGGCGGGTTCGCGCTGCACGGCTCGCTCAGCGTCCCGGACCACCCCGCCTCGCACGGCTGCGTGCGGGTGCCGATGCGGGTGGCCGAGTACCTCCCCGACCTGCTGCCGGTCGGGACGCCGGTGATCATCGCCTGACCCGGCTCCTCACGTCGGCGGAGTGGGTCACCTTCCGTGGGCGCGGTGGAACTCGGCCCGCCAGCGCGCCGGGTGCTCGCGACGCGGGTCGTTGGCCTCCTCCACCCGCACCTCGTCGAGGCCGTCCGTCGCGAACGCCGCGACCTCTTCGCGGGTCAGCGGCCACGGCGGTGGGTCCCAGGTGCTGTCGCCGCGGTACGCCACCACCACCAGCGTCCCGCCGGGTCCGACCAGCCGGCCGACGTTGACGATCGCGGCGGCCCGCGGCGGGTCGGGGAGCGCCTGCACGGTGAACACGTCGACGACCAGGTCGAACGCGTGCACCCACTCCCGCGGGAGGTCGAGCAGGTCACCGACCTGGTAGCTGACCGGAGTTCCCTGGTGCCGCTCCTGCGCGACACGTACCGCCGTCTCGGCGATGTCGAAGCCGACCGTCTCGAATCCCAGCCCGGCAAGGAACTCGGCGTCCGCTCCGAGGCCGCAGCCGACGACGACAGCGCGCCGTCCCGCGCCGCGCACCTGGTGCGAGCGGGCCCACTCGGCGAGCAGCGGGTGCGGCTCGTCGCGGTCCCACGGCGTGTCGACCTCGCTGGCGGCGGCAGCGGCGTACAGCCGGTCGAACCACCCGGTCGCGTCGCCGGTTGCGATCGCCCGCGCTGCGAGCCGGCCGCCTTGCTCGTCCCAGCCGCCGGACGACGACCTGAGTACGTCGGCCGCCACCGACGTGCGCACCGCCTCGTCGGCACCTGGTGGGAGCACCGCAACGGACTCCACCCGGTCGGGATGCTCGGCGGCCAGGCGGGCTGCCGCCGAGCCGCCGACGACGTGGGCGCTGCCGATCCCACAGGCGTCCAGCGCTGCGAGGGCGCCGCCCACGGCCTCCCGGTCGGGTGCGTCGGCGCTCGGACCGTCGTACCTGATCACGAACCTAGGGCCGGCGGCCAGCCGCTCGGCGAACGCATCGACGGACGGGTCCGGGGACGCGGTGCCGTCGGTCATGAGCAGGACGACGGGGTCGCCCGCATCCCCGAACGTCACATAGCTCATCGTTGCCTCCGAGGTGGCTGCGCTGGTCGCAAACTACCCGGCTGCGGGCGCTGCGGTGACGGCGGGCGACGCACGCCGGGTGGTGCTTGACTGGCCGGGTGGAGGTGCGGGCGGCGCGGCCGGAGGACGTGGACGAGCTGGTCGCGCTCGTCGAGTCGGCGTACCGCGGCGAGTCGAGCCGGGCCGGTTGGACGACGGAGGCCGATCTGCTGGACGGCCAGCGCACCGACGCCGACGAGGTGCAGTCGATGCTGCCGCACCTGCTGGTCGCGCAGACGGATGACGGCATCATCGGATGCTGCGCTCTGGTGCCCGAGGCACGGCACGGCCAGTTCGGGATGTTCGCGGTCCGGCCCGGCCGGCAGGCCAGCGGCCTCGGATCGGCGCTCCTGCGCGAGGCGGAGGCGCGCGCTCGCGGCCTCGGGCTCGACCTCGTCGAGATGACGGTGCTGTCGCTGCGCACCGAGCTGATCGCGTTCTACGAGCGGCGCGGCTACCGGCGGACTGGGGAGAGGCGGCCGTTCCCGCACCACGACGAGCGCTTCGGCCTGCCGCGCCGCGGCGACCTCGAGTTCGAGGTTCTGGCCAAGGACCTATAGGCCCGCTGCCGCCGCCTGGTCGCCGACCATCTCGCTGAGCCTTGCCGTGACCTGGTGGTCGAGCCCGATCGACAGGGCGATAGGTGCTGCCCGCGACACGACCGGGCCGTTCACGTTGAGTCGCCTCTCGGCCGTCACGTTCGGGGCGCGCGGCACCGTTCCGGTGGCGTACACGGTCTTCGCACTCACGCTGGGCACCGCCGCCGGACACGTCGTGCGGCGTACCGTGACCGCCCTACCCGTGACGCTCGCCGTCGTCGTAGCCATGCAGGTGCTGATGCCGACGATGGTCCGCGCTCGCCTCATGACCCCGGTGCGAGAGGTGGTGACGCTCACCGCCGAGAACTTCTGCGGCCTGCGGATGGAGCGCCCGGCCGCCGGTGCCGTCGACGGGCCGGGGAAGAACCTGCAGGTGTCAGCCGGCGGACCGGGCGACTGGATGATCGCCAACCACACCATCGATGCGGCCGGCAGGAAGCAGGACGTCTTGCCGTCGTGGGTGTTCGCCTGCGGCGGCACCCCGCCGAATGCAGCGGGAACGTTGACGCCGGAGCGGGTGGCCGCTCGGGACGCGTGCCTGGTCCGGTTCCGCGACGAGGGCTACCGGCAGGTGGTCAGTCACCACCCGGCCAGCCGGTTCTGGGCGCTGCAGCTGCGCGAGAGCGCACTTCTTCGTCGTGCTCTCCCTGCTCCTCGGCGGCTTCTACTTCTGGCGGATCCGCCGGGATCTGTCGTGACGACATCGGTCAGCCGCGCGCGAGCCGTTTCGCCGCGAGCGCCAAGACTCTCGCGGCGGTCAGCGGAAACCGCCGGATTGCAGGTGACAGCGGTCGTGGCTGGGCACCATCGTTGCCCGCATGGACGAGGACCGCGCAACCGGAGCCGTGCGGCCCGAGGTCGTCCTGACCTGCGGCATCGCTGGAGCCGGCAAGACGACGTACGCGAAGGCGCTCGAGGCCGCCGGCTACGTGCGGCTGTCGGTCGACGAGGAGATCTGGCGGCGGTTCGGCCGGTTCGGGGTCGACTACCAGCCGGAGCAGTACGCCGAGCACACCGAGGTTGCCACGGAGTCGGTGCGGCAGCAGCTGCTGGAGCTCATCGCGCAGGGACGTGACGTGGTGATCGACTCGGCGTTCTGGCAATGGTCCAGCCGTGCGGACTACACCGAGCTGGTCGAGCGGGCCGGCGCCCGGCGGCGTCTCGTGTACCTGCAGGCGGACGAGGCTCTGCTGCGGCGCCGCCTGCGTGCGCGCGCCGAGCGCTTCGACGCCAACGCCGCCTTCCCCATCACCGACGAGCTCCTCGATCACTACCTGCGGGTGTTCGAGCCGCCGGCCGGTGAGGGGGAGCACGTCATCCTGGTGAACGACGAGTGACCGGAGCACGCAGGAGGACACCGTGCCAAGACTGATCTACTCAGCGATCTCATCCCTCGACGGCTACATCGAAGACGAGCGGGGCTCGTTCGACTGGGCCGTGCCGGACGAGGCGGCGCACGCCTTCATCAACGAGCTGGAGCGCTCGGTGGGGACGTACCTGTACGGGCGGCGCATGTACGAGACGATGCGTGCGTGGGAGTCCGACGAGATGTTCGTCGCAGAGTCCGCCGTCACGCGGGACTTCGCGCAGATCTGGCGGCGCGCCGAGAAGATCGTCTTCTCCACGACACTCGGCGACGTATCGACGCGGCGCACGCGTGTGGAGCGCTCCTTCGATCCGGAGCAGGTGCGGCAGCTGAAGTCGGCTGCGAACTCTGACATCAGCATCGGCGGGCCGGGTCTGGCTGCGCAGGCTTTCGAAGCCGGTCTGGTGGACGAGTGCTCGCTGTTCGTGGCGCCCGTCGTAGTAGGTCGCGGGAAGCGGGCGTTGCCGGACGCCGCGCGCGTGCGGCTCGAGCTGCTGGACGAGCGGTCGTTCCCGAACGGCATGGTGCGGCTGCACTACGCCGTCGTCGGCTGATCTGCGGCTGCCCCGCTACGGGTGGGAAGGCGCCGGTGCTGCCCCGGGAACATCGAAGAACAGCTCCTCGGGGTAGCACCACCACCAGTCCTCGCCCGGCTCGTAGGACCGGATGAGCGGGTGGTCGGCGTTGCCCTTCCAGTGCCCCGTCGCGTGGCGGTTGGGGGAGTTGTCGCAGCAGCCGACGTGGCCGCAGGTCATGCACATCCGCAGGTGCACCCAGCGGCCACCGGTCCGCAGGCAGTCCTCGCAACCCTGGCTGGACGGCTCGACCGGCTGGAGTCCGTCGACGTGCTGGCAGCTCTGCGGCATGGGCTCTCCTGGACGAGGTGTTCGAGGCCGACGATCTCCGCCGCCGTTCCGTAGCGTGTGTGGGAATGTAGTCCACGGCTGTCGCGCTGCCACCAGGCAGGAGCTATCGCGGATGTGAGTTCAGACCGCGGCGTTCGCCGCGGTCGGCGGCGAGGTCAGGGAGGACCCAGGTGGCGGACGAGAAGATCATGACCAGCATCCGGGAGCTGATCGAAGAGGAGCACGAGCTGCTCTCGCGCGGCGAGGCGGCCGCGGTGCCGGAGACGCGGCAGCGGCTGGCGGCAATCGAGGAGGGTCTCGACCAGTGCTGGGACCTGCTCCGCCAGCGCCGTGCTCGGCGAGGGGCGCACCAGGACGAGTCGCTCGCCCAGCCGCGCCCGGTCGACGCGGTCGAGCATTACCAGCAGTAGCACCGGGCCGACCTCAGCCGTCGAGCGTTCCATCGGGTGTTGTCCACACCCTCCGCGCGCAACGAGCGCTGGATGCTGCGCAGCTTTCAGCGCGGCCACGTCGAACCGACTGATAATGCGCCATGTTCACGGGTGCCGCCGTTCGGGAGCGCAGCGCAGCCGTGCTCGCCGGGCTGCGCAATCACGACCTCAGACTGCTCCAGTTCGGTTGGGGCGCCTACTTCGTCATCGAGTGGACGTCACTCGTGGCGATGTCGGTCTGGGCTTCGACCACGGGGGCGCCACTGCCATCGGGCTGGTCGGCCTCGCGCGGCTCCTGCCCGGAGCGAACGCGCTGCCCTTCGGCGCCCTGGCCGCTGATCGCCTCTCCCGGCGCACACTGGCTGCCGGCGTCTTCGTCGCGATGGCAGCGATCCACATCGCACTGGCGGCGGCGGTCGCGACCGACACGTCTGCCGGACTCGTTTATGCGCTGATCAGCATGAGCAGCGTCGTCGCCGCACCGTACGGCCTGCTCACCTCGCGCTCGTACCCCTGCTCGCGCGGGCACCCCATGAGCTGGTGGCGGCGAACGTCACTGCGGGTGCGCTGGAAGGCATCGCCGCGTTCGCCGGTCCTGCTCTGGCCGGAGTCGTGCTCCTCAACTCGTCGCCGTGGGTGGTGCGGCACTGGCCGTGGCACTCACCGGCCGGCGCCGGCTCGGGATCCCGTTCACGCTCGGACTAGCGTTCTGGGGCCTGCCGATCGCGGTGATCGGTGCGCTGCCTCGCATCCTCGTGGCGTACGCCGCGCTGGCGGTCATCGGCATCGCCAACTCGCTGATCGACGTGGCCGGCATGTCGCTGCTCCAGCGGTTGGGCGACGACCGCTCCCTCGGCCGCATCTTCGGGGTCCTCTACGCGCTCGGCATCGCGCTGGCCGGCCTGGGGGCGGTCGTCGTCCCGCCCACCGTCGCAGCACTCGGCCTGCGGCCGACCAAGCTGGCGGTAGGCGCCCTGCTCCCGGTCGTCGCGGTCCTCGCGCTGCCGCGGATCCGCCAGCTCGACCAGCGGTCGCAACCACCGGCCGAGGTGCTGGACGTCATCGCGCGGATACCGCTGCTCGCCCCGCTGCCGCCGACGACGCTGGAGAAGCTGGCGTACCGGTGCACGCTGCACGACGTGCCGGCTGGCCGAGTCGTCATCACCGAAGGGGAGGCGGCGACGGATTTCTACGCGGTCACCGAAGGTGAGCTGGAAGTTACGCAGGCCGGCAGCCTGCGACGACGGCTCGGTCGCGGGGAGCATTCCGGGGAGATTGCGTTGTTGCACGGATCCACCCGAACGGCGACCGTGCGGGCAGTCTCGCCGGTCAAGCTCGTCGCACTGTCGCAGCACGACTTCCTCGAATGCGTCACCGGTTCCGCGACGGCGCGCTCGGTGGCGACGCGCGGGGTCAGCGAGCTACTGGCAGCGGATGTCGCCGACCAACCTACGCACACCGGCGGGACGCCGAGCGAGCAGTGAAGGGTCTTCGCGGCGACAGCCGGCGGGTCGTCGTGGAGTGCCCCCGGCAGGATTCGAACCTGCGGCACACGGTTCAGGAATGCGATCTTGGTCGTCCGTCAGGATGCGTAAGCGTCCATACCTGCAGCTCAGGACCATGATCGGTTCCACGGATGTGCGCTCGCATCAGGTCGAATTCACGCCCTAGGCGCACGCGGGGGGCACGTTATCTTGCAAGTCCATCGCTACCGAGCCTCGGTCAGGGCACCGGGCCGCCGCAGTCGAGCAGCGGCGACCTGACCGCCTGCGAGCGCCTGTAGCCGCTCGACGTAGTTCGAGAGCGCTGCGGCCGGCACCCGTCGACAAGTCCGGATGTGTACGGACTCGAGCTCGCCGACCTGCAGGAGCTGGTAGAGCTTGCTGCGACCGATGGCGAGCGCGTGCGCCGCCTCGTCTGGCGTGAAGAGCAGCTTCTCCATGGGATACCTCCCGTCGGCGTGGGCGCGTGCGTGCGCGGCCACGCATTGCCGATTGGACGGCAGCGACGGTGACCCTCGAAGTTGTCCGCCGCCTTGTCCGCTCAGTGACGACGGCGAATGCGCGGTGGAGACAACTTGCGTTCCTCCCGGGCCGGCTGCCAACGACGGACGGCGTTGCGCGCCGTGACTGCCGCAGAGTGCGCGGCTGATTCACGGACGTCGCCATGACACGGCACCGTCGCAT
>DASQMY010000247.1:0-13465 GCA_035645255.1 Mycobacteriales bacterium | reverse complement strand
CGTCGTACACCCGCTGGTGGCTCGACACCCACGACTGCGTGCCGACCGCGGACGGCGGCCTCGCCCGGCCGGGGTCGCTGCGTGCCCCGGACGCCGAGCCGCTGCTGACCGGGCTCTACGACGTCGTCGGGCCGCTGCCGCCCGCGGCGCTCGACCTCGTCGCGCAGCTGGGCGTCGTGCGGTCCGTGGGCCAGCTGCTGGCGGGGGACGCCGACGCGCTGGTCGACCTGCTGGACCGGCTCGGCGACCCGGCGCGGGAGGTGACCCGGGCGCAGCTGCACCAGCTGTACGGCGGTGCGTGCGCCGCGCTGGCCCGGTCGGGCGACCTCGCCGACCTGCCGCGGATCGAGGCGGTGCGCGGGATCGTCCGCGGCGCCGCGATCGTGTCGGTCGCGCCCGACGACGCGGTCCTCGTCGACATGCCCGACCTGCTGCCGCTGGTCGGCGCGCGGCCCGTCGTACCGGTCGCGCTGTCGATCGCCGCCGAGGCGCACCAGGTGCTCGAGGTCCCGCTGGCGACCGGGCTGTCGTCGTACGACGTCCGCTCGGCTGCCGTCGCGACCCGGCGGTGGGGCGACCTGCCGGGCTTCGCCGCGGCGGTCTCCCGGCTCGGGCTCGACCACGACCCCGTCGCCTACCTGCTCGGCGAGTCGTCGTACGAGGAGCACGAGGTGCTCGAGGTGGTCGACGCGTCGGGCGCGGTGCTGCCGGTGCCCTGGCGGGTCGTCGGCGGCGGGGCGGTGCTGTCGCGCGCGGACTTCGTGCACGGCGCGTCGCGGGCGCTGGCCGCGCTGCTCGGCCGCTGGCCGGACCGGCACGCCGTCGCGGCCATGCTCGCCTACCCCGACCGGGCCGGCGAGCTGCTCGCCGAGGCCGAGCTGGACTGACCGCTGCGGTTGCGCGTTGGCCCAGGACAAAGGCGCACCAACGGCCCCTCGGCGGCGCTCGATGGTCGACAGGTGTGCAGTTCGGGACACGACCCGCCGGGTCGCGCCGGCGTGTTGCGGCCGCTTCTGCACACCAATCGCGCAACCGCATGCAGGAGCGGTGGTCAGGCGGGCGGGTCGCTCCGCATGTCCTCTCCGGCCGAGACCCGGTCCAGGCCGCGCGCGCGACGCCGGCGGGTGCCCCAGAGCCCGAGCAGGCCGAGGCCGATGCCGCAGAGCGCCATCGGGTACCACCACAGCAGGCCCCCGCGCTCCAGCCGTGACCGCAGCGGGATGAGGGCGATCAGGAACACCACCCAGGCGACCGTCCCGATCGTGACCGTGCGGACGTCGTCGGTCTCCATCGGGGGCGGATCACGACGGCCGTCCGCCATCTCCGCCTCCCTCGCTCGCCCGGTGACCCGAGTCACGAACGATAGCGGCGCGGCGGGCGGCACCCGCGCGCGCACTTCTGATACCTGTACGAAACACCGGCCTGATACCCATGTCGCACCCCTCGCCGTACGCCGAAGGAGACCGCCAGGATGACCGCCGTCGACCGCTACTTCCGGATCACCGACCGCGGGTCGACCGTCGGCCGGGAGGTGCGGGGCGGACTCGCGACGTTCTTCACGATGGCCTACATCGTGGTGCTCAACCCGCTGATCCTCGGGGGCGCCAAGGACGTGAACGGCGCGTCACTCGGCTTCGAGCAGATCGCCGCCGCCACCGCCCTCGTCGCGGCTGTCATGACGATCATCATGGGCGTCGTCGGGCGCTACCCGTTCGCTATCGCGGCCGGCCTCGGCCTCAACGCCGTGGTCGCCTTCCAGCTCGCCCGGGTCATGTCGTGGCCCGCCGCGATGGGCGTCGTGGTCATCGAGGGGCTGGTCATCGCGGTGCTCGTCGCGACCGGGCTGCGGGAGAAGGTGATGGACGCCGTACCGCTGTCGTTGAAGTACGCGATCGCCGTCGGCATCGGGCTGTTCATCGCCCTGATCGGCTTCGTCGACGCCGGCTTCGTACGGCGGACCGGCGCCGGTCCCGTCCCGGTGGAGATGGGCGTCGGCAGCCGCCTCGCCGGCTGGCCGACGGTCGTCTTCGCGTTCGGCCTGATCCTCGCGATCATCCTGCTGACCAGGCGGGTCAAGGGCGCGCTGCTGATCACCATCATCGTCACGACGATCTTCGCCATCGTCGTCAACGCGATCGCCGACGTGCCGGCGAGCTTCGTGCCCGGCGCCGACGGCGCGCCGCCGACCATCACGCCGACCGGCTGGCAGCTCAACGTGCCTGAGTTCGCCGGCGACGTCTTCTCCGCGCCGGACTTCGGGCTGCTGGGGGAGTTCAGCCTCGGCGGCTCGTTCGCCAAGGTCGGCGTGATCAGCGCGCTGCTGTTCGTCTTCACCCTGATGCTGTCGGACTTCTTCGACACGATGGGCACGATCGTCGGCGTCGGAGCGGAGGGCGACCTGCTCGACGCGGACGGCCGGCTGCCCGGCGTCGGCCCGGTGCTGATGGTCGACTCGCTCGCGGCGGTCGCCGGCGGCGCCGCGTCCGTGTCGTCCAACACGTCGTACATCGAGTCGGCGGCCGGCGTCGGCGAGGGCGCGCGGACCGGGCTGGCCAACCTGGTCACCGGCGGGCTCTTCCTGCTGGCGCTGTTCATCGCGCCGCTGGTCAAGGTCGTGCCCTACGAGGCCGCGTCGCCGGTGCTCGTCGTCGTCGGCTTCCTGATGATGACCCAGGTGCGGCACATCGACTGGGACGACTACGACATCGCGATCCCGGCTTTCCTCACCATGGTGCTGATGCCGTTCACCTACTCGATCACCAACGGCATCGGCGCCGGCTTCATCGCCTACGTCGTGATCAAGCTCGCCCGCGGCCGCGCCCGCGACGTGCACCCCTTCCTGTACGTCGTCGCCGCGCTCTTCGTCGTCTACTTCGCCATCGACCCGGTCGAGCGGCTCCTGGGCGTCAAGTAGTTGATCATGTCTGTGCGATCGCGAGCCGCCGCACGCAGCAGTTGATCACCGGATCGCACATTCATGATCGTCGGCGGTTTTCGAGGAGCGCGCAGGCGCCCCGGCAGGTAGACAAGACAGGGGTACGACGCGAGCGCGACCGGGTGGCGCAAGTCCGACTATCGTTAGCAAGACTCATGACGTAAACTAACGATCGTGCCCACGGCCACCGATCCAGCCCTCGCCAGCGCCCTGCGCGGCGCGGTGATGATGCTCGGCCGCCGGCTGCGCCGGGAGCGCGGCACCGACGCGCTCAGCTCCAGCCAGATCGGCGCGCTCGCGTCCCTCGACCGGCACGGCGCGCTGACCCTCGGCGAGCTCGCCAACCACGAGTACGTCCGCCCGCCGTCCATGACGCGCATCGTCGCGAGCCTCGAGGAGGCCGGCCTGGTCACGCGGGCCGCCGACCCCACCGACGGCCGGCAGGTGATCCTGTCCGCCACCGCGGAGGGCAGCCGGCTGCTCGAGGCCGACCGGCAGCGCCGCGACGCCTGGCTGGCCCGGCAGATGCAGACGCTCACCGCCGACGAGCGCGACACGCTCCGCCGCGCGGCCGTGATCATCGACCGGATCTCCCGCTCGTGAGGCACACCTTCCGGTCCCTGCGCATCCGCAACTACCGACTCTTCGCCACCGGTCAGCTGATCTCGCTGATCGGCAGCTGGATGCAGACGGTCGGGCAGGACTGGCTGGTCATCGAGCAGGGCGGCCGCGGCACCGCGCTCGGCCTGGTCACCGCGCTGCAGTTCCTGCCGATCCTGCTGATCGGGATGTACGGCGGGATGCTCGCCGACCGCTACCCCAAGCGCCGCATCCTGCTGATCACCCAGGTCGCCTATGCCGTGCTGGCCGGCGGGATGTTCGTGCTCATCGCGACAGACGTCGTACAGCTGTGGATGGTCTTCGTCTTCGCCGGCATCTTCGGCGTCGTGACGGCCATCGACATGCCGGCTCGGCAGTCGTTCGTGGTCGAGATGGTCGGCTCCGACGACCTGGTCAACGCCGTGTCGCTCAACAGCGCGACGTTCAACAGCGCCCGGCTGATCGGCCCCGCGGTCGCCGGCGTCATGATCGCCAATGCCGGCGTCGCACCGGTCTTCCTGATCAATGCGATGTCCTACGTCGCGGTAATCGCCGGCCTGCTGTGGATGCGCACCGAGGAGCTGCACCCGTCGCGCCGGCTCGAGCGCGGCAAGGGCCAGCTGCGCGAGGCGGTCCGCTACGTCCGCGTCCGTCCCAACCTGCTGCTGCCGGTCGTGCTTGTCGGCATCATCGGGATGTTCGGCTTCAACTTCCAGATCACGCTCGCGCTCTACGCCAAGGAGGTCTACGAGCGCGGCGCCGGCACCTACGGCGCGCTGTCGTCCCTGCTCGCCGCCGGCTCGCTCTGCGGCGCACTGCTCGCCGCCCGGCGGATGCGGCCGCGCCGCCGGGTGCTGCTGCTCGGCGCGGTCTCCTTCGGCGCGCTGGAGATGATCGCCGGGTTCGCGCCCAACCTGCTCACGTTCTCGATCCTGCTCGTCCCGACCGGCATCGCGATGATCACCTTCGCGTCGACGGCCAACGCGACAGTGCAGCTCGGCGCCGGCGAGGAGGTTCGCGGCCGGGTGATGGCGCTCTACTCGCTCGTCTTCCTCGGCGGTACGCCGATCGGTGCGCCGATCATCGGGTGGTTCGCGGAAGAGTTGGGGCCCCGCAGCAGTCTGATCATCGGTGGGGCGGTCAGCGTCCTGGCGACCCTCGCGGCGGCCGCGATCCTGCTGCACGTCGACCGGCAGGCGGTTCGTCATCCGCGGGAGTTCGTCAGATCGTTGCGAAGTGGTGTCACGCCGATGTCCGACGCGCTTCGCTAGTTCGCTTACCATCCTCCCGACAGCATCGCGAGCAGAGGCCACCACGTGACGACCCTCCCCGACTACCGCGCCGACTACGGCGACGAGCGGCGTACGGGCACGCGGGCGATCCTCTTCGTCGCGCTGGCGCTCTTCCTGATCCCGGTCATCCTGTACGGCGTCGCGGTGTTCGTGACGCAGGGCAAGGTCCCGCGCGGCACCTACGTCGCCGGCATCGACATCGGCGGCAAGTCACCCGACGCGGCCAAGCGGCTGCTGCGCGAGCAGACCGCCGAGCGCGCGGCGTCGCCGATCGAGGTCACCGCCGACGACGTGAAGACCACCATCGACCCCGCGGCGGCCGGCCTGACCGTCGACGTGGACGGGACGGTCGACCGGCTCGTCGAGCCGACGTTCAACCCGGTGAAGATCGCCAAGTCGTTCACCGAGCGCACCGACCACCGGCTGACGACGACGGTCGACGACGCCAAGCTGGCCGCTACGGCGGCCGCGGTGGCCGCCAAGGTCGACCGCAAGGCCGTCGAGGGCTCGATCACGTTCAAGGGGACGGAGCCGGTCGCCGTGCTCCCGCAGACCGGTCGGGTGCTCGACCAGAAGGCCACCGCGACCATGATCGACACGGCGTACTCGACGCTGACGCCGCAGGCGGTCACCGTCCCGGTCAAGATCACGCCGGTGAAGTCGACGGTCGACAACGTCAACGAGGTGCTGGAGACGGTCGCCAAGCCGGCGGTGAGCGGGCCGCTGGACCTGACCGTCGACGGCAAGTCGACCAGGCTCACGCCGGCCGCGATCGTCAAGCTGCTGAAGTTCGACAGGGGCGCCGACGGCAAGCTGGTGCCCAGGCTGATCCCCGCCGAGGTGGCCCGGATCGGCACGTCGCTCAACGAGAAGTACAAGCGCACGCCGAAGGACGCCGCCGTCGACGTCGTCCGCGGGGGCCCCAAGATCACGCCGGCCGTCAACGGGCGCAAGCTCGACCCGAAGAAGTGGTCGGCGGCGATCCTGCCGGCGCTGTCGAAGCCCGTGCCGCGGTCGCTGGTGGTCCCGTTCGTGCTCGACGAGCCCGAGATCACGACGGCCGAGGTCAAGGCGCTCGGGATCAAGGAGGTCGTCGGCGAGTTCACGACGTTCCACCCGTGCTGCGCGAGCCGCGTCACCAACATCCACGTGATGGCCGACATCGTCGACGGCGCGATGGTGATGCCCGGCGAGACGTTCAGCCTCAACGGCTACGTCGGCGTGCGCGACACGACGCGCGGCTTCGTCAAGGCGCCGATGATCCTCGACGGCGTGCTGACCCCGTCGGTGGGCGGCGGCGTCAGCCAGTTCGCGACCACGATGTTCAACGCCGTGTTCTTCAGCGGGTTGAAGGACGTCTACCACAAGCCGCACAGCTTCTACATCAACCGCTACCCGCCAGGCCGCGAGGCCACCGTGTCGCACCCCGAGCCGGACCTGAAGTGGACCAACGACTCGCCGTACGGCGTCGTGATCAAGACGTCCTACACCAGCGGCTCGATCACCGTGCGCTTCTGGTCGACCAAGGTCTACGACAAGGTGACGTCGACCAACAGCGGCAAGTACAACGTGAAGCCGTTCGGCAAGAAGTACCTCGAGCCCGGCGAGGACTGCATCGAGGCGGCGGGCGAGGAAGGCTTCGACATCACCGTCTACCGGCACTTCTGGAAGGGCGGCCGGCAGGTCAAGCCGCGGGAGCGCTTCTTCACCCGCTACGTGCCGGAGCCCAACTTCATCTGCGCGCGCCCGCCCAGCGACGACCCAGAGCCGGACGACCCGCCGACCGCGACGCCGACCCCGACGCCCACGCCGACGCCGAAGCCGACGGTCTCGGCGAGCCCGAAGCCCAAGCCGAAGCCCAAGCCGAGCCCGACCCCGTCCGGCTGAGGTCCGCCGCTGCGCGCGTTCGTCGCCGTGGTTCCCCCGGCCGAGGTCCTCGCGCCGCTGGCCGAGCGCTGGCCGACGCTGCGCGCGGCGTACCCCGGTCTGTCCTGGCCGGCGCCGGACCGCTGGCACGTCACGCTGGCGTTCCTCGGCGAGCTGCGCAGCGGTCAGCTGCACCGGCTGCGGGCGCGGCTGGCACCGCTGACCGCGTCCGCCGCGCCGTTCCAGCTGGTCGTCGCCGAGCCGGGAGCCTTCCCGCCCGCCGGCCGGCCGCGGGTGCTGTGGGTCGGCCTCGGCGGTGAGCTGGCCGCGCTCACCGACCTGGCCGGCGGCGTACGCCGGGCCGCCCGGCAGGCGCGCATCGAGCTCGACCGCAAGCCGTTCCGGCCGCACATCACGGTGGCTCGGGTGCGCCGCGAGCTCCCGGCGCACGACCTGCCGCACATCCTCCGCAAGCTGTCGGCCGGGGCGGGGCGCGGCTGGGAGGCGGACCGGCTGGTGCTGATGGAGAGCACGCTCGGCCCGCGTCCGGCGTACACCGAGGTGGCGGCCTGGCCGCTGGCCGGCCGGATCAGCAACGAGCTCGCGGCCGAGTAGCGCGGGCGGGTCAACCGGAGTCTCTCGGCTCCCGAAAAACCTTGACCGGGCTGGTCTCGAGTGCCATTGTACCGGTACAAGATTTTACCGGTACAAAGACGGAGGAGCGGACATGACCAAGCCGGCGACCGACCCGATGGCGACCCTCGCGTACCTCGCGACCGAGGCCGTCACCAGCACCATGCGCAGCGCTCTACCGGGCAGCCCGGTCGTCGACGACCCGCGGCGCACCAGGCACCTGGCCGGCGTACGCCGAGCGGTGGCGCGCGTCCTGCACGGCGCCGCCCGTATCGTGGAGCCGGGCGACGCCCGCCCGGTCGGCAGGGACGTCGCGACCGGATGACGATCGACTGGCTCGAGGACGCCGTGCAGCGGGTGACGCTCAAGACCATCGCGGAGCGGGCCGGCGTGAGCCGGATGACGGTCTCGAACGCGTTCTCCCGGCCCGAGCTGCTCACCGACCAGCTGCTCAGCCGGGTGCTCGCGGTGGCCGACGAGCTGGGGTACGTCGGACCGGACCCGGCGGCGCGCGCCCTCGCCCGCGGCACCACCGGTGCGGTCGGGCTGCTGCTGACGGACAGCCTGAGCGAGGCGTTCGGCGACGCCGTCGCCACGACGTTCCTGGCGTCGGTCGCCGAGTCGCTGACCGCGTCGGGGCTGTCGCTCACCCTGCTGACCCCGGGCGGCGGCCCGCACGGCGTCGTGCCCGCCCGGGACGTGGCGGTCGACGGGGTCCTCGTCTACGTCTGCGCGACCGACAGCTCGGACGTCGCGTGGGCCAAGCGGCGCCGGCTGCCGATGGTCGGGATCGACCGGGAGCCGGTGGAGGGCTTCGCTCACGTCAACGTCGACGACCGCGGCGGCGCGCGGGCGGCGGCGGAACACCTGGTCGACCTGGGGCACCGGCAGGTCGGGATCATGGCGCTCCGCAAGGACGCGAGCCCGGGCATCCTCGACGACCCGCTGGCCGCGCGATTCGTCTACTCCGCGCAGCAGCGACTGCTCGGCTGGCACGACGCCTTGTCCGCGGCGGGCATCACGCCGACGGTCGTCGGCGCGCCGTTCGAGGAGGGCGCGGCGCACGACGCCGCGACGATGCTGCTACGGGCGGCCGAGCGGCCGACCGCGATCCTCTGCTACGCCGACCTCTTCGCGCGCGCGACCGTCCGCGCGGCCAGGCAGCTGGGCCTCGGCGTGCCCGACGACGTGTCGGTGGTCGGCTTCGACGACAGCCCGCTCGCGCTGGACGTCGACCCGCCGATCACGACGGTCCGCCAGGACATCGCGGTCAAGGGCACCACCGCGGTGGCCGCGCTCACCGCGCAGCTGGCGGCCCGCCGGGACGGTACGCCGGCGCCGGCGCCTGAGCACGTCGTGCTCCCGACCGAGCTGGTCGTCCGCGCCAGCACGGCCCCGCCTGGAGCCAGGGCCTGACCGACGCTCCGTGGGGCTTCCCGCCGTACTCCCGGTGAAGCGGTCGACGTGCACCCGTGGGCTGATGCCGTGCGGCCGGTCGCTGGGTAGCGTCCGATCGTGCGGTCGCGACTCGTGATCATCGATGCGGTGGTCGCACTGGTCGCCGCCCTCGTCAGCGTCGCCATCCTCGTCTCGAGCTCGCCTGCCGCCGCTGGCAGCACAGCGCCGGACGCCGGCGCCTATCTGCTCGTCGTCGTCTACTCCGGTTCGGTGCTCGCTCGCCGCACGGCGCCGGTCGCTGCGGTGGCTGTCGGGCTGGCTGCCGGACTGGTCTACGCCGCGGCCGAGTATCCGGTCGCGCTGACCCCGGTCGCGCTGATGTCGGTCTACACCGCGGCCGGCGTGCTACCGCGTCGACCGGCCCGCGTGCTGCTCGCGGCCGCCGTCGTCGTCGGGCTGGTCGGAGCGACGCTCGCCCCCGGCCCGACGGATACCGGCGTCCCGACGCTGATCGCCGCCGCCTGGCTGCTCGGCCGGTTCGTCGGCACCAAGCGCGCCTACACCGCCGACCTGGAGCGCAAGAACGAGCAGCTCGAGCAGGCGCAGCTCGAGCTCGCCGACCGCGCGGTCACCGAGGAGCGCGTGCGGATCGCCCGGGAGCTGCACGACGTGGTCGCGCACACGATGAGCGTCGTCGCGGTGCACGCCGGCAGCGGGCGGATGGTCGCCGACAGCGACCCTGCCGCGGCGAAGGAGGCGCTCGGAACGATCGAGACGGCAACGCGGTCGGCGCTGCTCGAGATGCGCCGGCTGCTCGGCGTGCTCCGCGGCCCGGACGGTGACCACGACGCTGCTCTCGCTCCGGCGCCCGGTCTCGCCGACCTGGATGCGCTGGTGGCTGACGTGGTGAAGTCCGGGGTGACGGTCGACGTCCGGGTGGAGGGCCAGCGCGCCGACGTGCCGCCCGGCGTCGACCTGACGGCTTACCGCATCGTGCAGGAGGCGTTGACCAACGTGAACAAGCATGCCGGTCGCGCGCATGCAGCAGTCGTCGTCCGCTACGCCGACGACGCCCTCACGGTCGAGGTCGCTGACGACGGCGGCGACCGGCCGCCGCCGCGCCCGCCCGCCCGCAAGGGTCACGGGCTGCGTGGGATGGCCGAGCGGGTCGCTGCGTACGACGGCGAGCTCGCCGTCGGCGCCCGTCCCGGCGGCGGCTTCGCCGTTCGGGCGCGGCTGCCGCTCGGCGGGCCAGCGTGACGATCAGCGTCGTCGTCGCCGACGACCAGCCGCTCATCCGCACCGGCCTGCGCACGATGATCGAGCACGCCGACGACCTGACGCTGGTGGGCGAGGCGGAGAACGGTGAGCAGGCGGTGGACTTCGCGCGCCAGCACCGTCCCGACGTCGTGCTGATGGACATCCGGATGCCGCTGCTCGACGGGATCGAGGCGACCCAGCGGATCTGCACCGACTCGGGGCTGACCGGCGTCCGGGTCGTGGTGCTGACGACCTTCGACGCGGACGACTACGTGCATGCGGCCATCCGGGCCGGCGCAAGCGGCTTCCTGCTCAAGGACGCGCGGCCGGAGGACGTGCTCGACGCCATCCGGGTCGTCTCGCGCGGCGACGCGCTGCTCGCGCCGAGCGTGACGAGGCGCCTCATCGCCGAGCTGGCTTCCCGGCCCGATCCCGACCGGCCCGCGCCGCCCAACCTGGGCATGCTGACCGACCGGGAGCGCGAGGTGCTCACGCTGGTCGGCCGCGGCCTGTCCAACGCGGAGATCGGCGCCAGCCTCTTCGTCAGCCCGGCGACGGCGAAGACGCATGTCAGCCACGTGATGACCAAGCTCTACGCCCGCGACCGGGCGCAGCTCGTCGTGACGGCGTACGAGACCGGGCTGGTGCGCCCAGGGGAGTAGCCGCAAACGCACCCGGTGGCCGACGACGCGCCGCGTGCGATCCGCGACCTTGTGCTCAGGGCCGGCGAGACAGCCGGCGGAGTGGAAGGAGAACGCGATGGCGGCCATCGAGCTGCACGGGCTGACCAAGCGGTACGGCGGCGTGACAGCGGTGGACGGACTCGACCTGTCGGTGTCGGCCGGCACGGTGACCGGCTTCCTGGGCCCGAACGGCGCCGGCAAGACCACCACGCTGCGGATGCTGCTCGGGCTCGTCACCCCAACGTCCGGCACGGCGACGTTCGCCGGCCGCCGCTACGTCGACCTCGACCAGCCGGCGCGCCGGGTGGGTGCGGTCCTGGAGGCGTCGAGCTTCCACCCCGGCCGGCGCGCGGTGGATCACCTGCGGATACTGGCGTCCGCCGCCGGCCTGCCGGCGCAGCGGGTGCCCGCGGCGCTCGAGCAGGTCGGCATGGCGGAGCACGCGCGCCGTCGGGTCGGCGGCTTCTCGCTCGGCATGCGCCAGCGGCTCGGACTGGCTGCTGCGCTGCTCGGCGCGCCGGACGTGCTCGTCCTTGACGAGCCCAGCAACGGCCTCGACCCCGAGGGCGTGCAGTGGCTGCGCGCCTTCATCCGCGCGCAGGCGGACGACGGCCGCACCGTGCTGGTGTCCAGCCACCTGCTCTCCGAGGTCGCGCAGATCGTCGACCACGTCGTCATCCTCGACCGTGGCCGGCTCGTCGCGAATGCACCGCTGGCCCAGCTGACCACCCGGTCGGCGGTCGTCGTACGGACCCCGGAAACGGCGCGGCTGCGCGCCGAGCTGGACCGGCTCGGCGTCGACGTCACCGTCGACGGCGACGTGGTGACCGCCTCCGGCACCACTCCCGAGGCGGTCGGCCGCGCGATCGGCAGCCTCGGCCTCGTCGTCTACGAGATGCGCCTCGAGCAGTCCAATCTCGAGGACGTCTTCTTCGCCCTCACCGCATCCGAAGGAGCCACGTCATGACCCGCCAGATCCGCACCGAGCTGCTGAAGCAGCGCACGACCAGGACCTCGATCGCCGGCATCGCCGCCGCACCGGTCGTCGCCGCGCTGGTCACCGTCGCCGTCTACGGCGCCGCGGGCAAGCAGGGCAACGCACCGCTCGGACCCGACAGCTTCCACCAGGCGCTCGGTGCGCCCGCAAGCGTCATCACGCTGATCGCCGTCATGCTCGGCGTCATGGGAGCCGCCGGTGAGTGGCGGCACCAGACGATCACGACGACGTTCCTCGCCACGCCGCGCAGGCGCGACGTCGTCGTCGCCAAGCTGCTCGCGCACCTCGCGACCGGCGCCGTGATGGGCGTCCTGTCACTCGCTGCGTCCGCGGCGGTCGCCGTGCCGTGGCTGCGCTCCGAAGGGGTCGCGGTGGTGGCCGACGCTGACGTGCTGTCGATCTCCGCAGGCGTCGTAGTCCTCACTGCGCTGTACGGCGCGCTGGGCGTCGCGGTCGGCGCGCTGGTGCGCAACCTGACGGCCGCCGCTGCCGCCGTCCTCGTCTGGCTGCTCGCCGTCGAGGGGCTCGTCACCGAGGTCTTCCAGCGGTCGGAGGTCGTGCACTGGCTGCCGGCTGCGGCCGGGCGCGCTCTGGTCGGAGCGGCCGACCGTACCCACGGCTTGTCGGGCCCGGTCGCCGCCGCGGTGTTCGCGGCGTACGTCGTATTCCTGGCGGTCCTCGCCACCCGGCTGACCGTCCGTCGTGACGTCGGCTGAAACCTCGATACAGAAGGGAGGAGAACATGAGCATCCTCGTTGCACAGGCTGAGCAGGAAGGTGGCGGCGTCAACCTGCTCGTCGTCGTGCTGGTCGTCGTCGTCATCGTCGGCGCGATCTACCTGATCGCCAAGCGGGGCCGGTGACAAAGGTCAGGCAGCGATGTTACGGCGGACCCACTCCGCAGCCGCCTGGTCGTTGTCCAGCCCGTCCACCTCGACCGCCCGGTTGAGCCCGATCACCTCCGCGGTGCTCAGCCGGGCGCTCACCTTGTCGAGCGTCGCCCGCATGACGGCGCCGCGCTTCGCGAGCACGTCGGTGCGGACGAGCGGGACGATGTTCTCGTTCGGCTGCAGACCCAGGTCGTCCACCAGCTGCACCAGCGAGCCGCCGGCGAGCCGGGCATCGGTGGTCTCGAGCATGCCGACGTCGATCTCGCCGGTCACCAGTGACGAGACGGTCGCGCTCCGCGACTCGATCGGCCGGAAGCCCTCGAACGCCAGGTGATAGGTCGTCTGCAGGCCGAGCAGGCAGTACGGCCGGCTCGGGCACTCCGGCGGGCCACCCAGCGTGAGCCCGGGCGCGAGGTCCCGCAGGTCGGACAGCGTCGTCAGGCGGTGCCTTCGGGCGAACTCGGCGGTCACCGCGAAGCCGTTCTGGTCCTGCGCCGGCGCGTGCCGGGTCATCGCCAGGCCACGCGCCGCGAGGAGGGGTTCGAGTGCTTCTCGTACGGCGTTCGCGCCGTTGAGCCGCGGACTGCCGGAGGCCAGGAAGCTGAGCGTCGTGCCGAGGTAGTCGATCACCAGGTCGACGCGGTCCTGCTGCAGCGCCGGGTGCACGACCTCGCGGGTGCCGATCCCCTCGATCACCTCGACGGTGAACCCCTGCAGGCGCAACGCCTCGGCGTAGACGTGCGCCAGGGTCTCATTCTCGCTGAAGTCGTAGGACGCGATGCGGATCTCCGGACCCACGGGCTGCGACCGCGCGCCGGGGAGGCGCGCGGTGCACGCGGCGACGCTCGACAGCAGCGCGCCCAGGAGCGCGAGCGCCGCGATCCGGCGGGGTGTCATGCCAACCACATGCCT
>DASQMY010000246.1:0-2210 GCA_035645255.1 Mycobacteriales bacterium | reverse complement strand
CGGTGCGGGCCCGCGAGCTCGTCGCCGCCGACGTCTCGACGATCTCGCGGCCGGCCGGGCGGTCGGACGAGCTGGTCCTCGAGTTCGCGGACGGCTGGAACGCCGACGCACTGCGGGGGGAGCGGTTCCCGACGACTCCGTCCATCTCCGGCGACGTCATGCGGTCCCGGGTGCCAGAGGTGGTCGCGGACGTGCGGGCCGACCGGCGTACCGCGCCGCCCATGGCATCCGGCGAGTTCGGACCGGCAGTCTTCCTCCCGTTGGTCGGCAGCGACGCCGTCCACGGGACGCTGGTGGTGAGCAACCGGGCCGGGGGCCGGAGCTTCGGCCCGACCGAGCTGACCATGCTGGAGTCGTTCGCCAGGCAGGCGGCAGTCGCCTTGGAATTCGCCCGCGCCCAGGAGGCGCGCGACCGGCTCGCCGTGCTCGAGGACCGCGACCGGATAGGTCGCGACCTGCACGACCTGGTCATCCAGCGGCTGTTCGCGACCGGCATGTCGCTGCAGTCGTCGCTGCGGCTGGCCGACCCCGAGCAGGTCGCCGGCCGCGTCTCGCAGGCGGTCGACGACCTGGACACGACCATCCGCGACATCCGGACGACGATCTTCGCCCTGACGACCGGCGCTGAGGCGCAGCAGGCGCTGCGTGAGCGGATCACCGGACTGGTGGTCGAGGCGACCAGGTCACTCGGCTTCGAGCCGTCGTTGCGGCTGTACGGCGCGATCGACGCGCGCATCCCCTCGGACGTCGGAGACCACCTGGTGGCGGCGCTGCGCGAGGCGCTCTCGAACTGCGCGCGGCACGCCGTCGCCAGTCACGTCGACGTCGTGGTCGACGCGCGCGATGCGCTGGAGCTGCGCGTCGAGGACGACGGCCGCGGCTTCGACTCGACGCGGCGCAGCGGGCTGGTCAACCTCGAGCGGCGCGCCGCGGAGCTCGGCGGCGCGTTCAGCGTGGACAGCGCGGTCGGGACGGGGACTCGCCTGGTGTGGCGGGTTCCGCTGCCCGACTAGCTGTCCCGACCACGGACGTTGTTGACAGGGCTCTTCGGCGTGGCGGCTTGATCATGAGGAGGACCTCCGGGCGGAGTGGGTGTGTCTGACGCACGCACTACAACCCGGAGGTCCTGGTGGCTCACGTTAACGCTCGGCTGACCCAGTACGCCCGTTTGCTGGCCGCTCGGCGCGTCGAGCAGGGGCACAGGCCCGGCGAGGTCGCCAAGCAGCTGGGTGTGAGCCGGCAGACGGTCTACAAGTGGGCCCGCCGGTACCGGGACGAAGGCCCGGCCGGGCTGATCGACCGCTCGTCGCGGCCGCACCGCAGCCCAAACCGCACACCGCTGCCGGTCGAGCTGGCGATCGTGCAGGCGCGGCTCGAGGACCATGCCGGACCGGTCGTCCTCGCCGGGCTGCTGGGGCTGCCGGCGTCCACGATCGGCGCCGTGCTGCGCCGCTGGCAGCTGCCACGGCTGAACCAGGTCGACCGGCTGACCGGTGAGCTCCTCCGGCAACGCGCGACCGATGTCCGCTACGAACGCCGGCGGCCCGGTGAGCTGCTGCACGTCGACGTCAAGAAGCTCGGCAAAGTCCCGGACGGCGGCGGCTGGCGGGTCCACGGCCGCGGCGTCGACCCCGGCCGCCGGACGCTGGGCTGGGACTACGTGCACGTCGCCGTCGACGACCGGACCCGGATCGCCTACGCCGAAGCGCTCAGTGACGAGAAAGGGCCGACCTGCGCGGCGTTCCTGCACCGCGCCGCGCAGTGGTTCCACGACACGCACGGCGTCACCATCGAACGCGTCCTGACCGACAACGCCAAGACCTACCGGCTCAACCGGGAGTGGATCGCGGTCTGCTCCGCGCTACAGATCCAGCGCCGGTTCACCAAGCCGCGTTGCCCGTGGACGAACGGGAAAGCCGAACGGTTCAACCGCACCCTGCAGAACGAATGGGCCTACGCCAAAGCCTGGCTCAGCAACCGCGAGCGCACCGCCGCCTTGACCGCCTTCCTCGACCGCTACAACACTCGACGCGGCCACTCCGCCCTCGGCGGCCGACCACCGATCAGCCGACTCGCCGCATGACAACCGTCAACAACGTCCCCGGCCCGCACAACTAGCGGTTCGGGTCGTCGGTGCGCTGCTCGAGCTTGGCGGCGTAGGCCGCGACCTGCGTGCGGCGCTCCATGCCCATCTTCGCCAGCAGGTTGGA
>DASQMY010000245.1:0-5907 GCA_035645255.1 Mycobacteriales bacterium | reverse complement strand
CGTCTAGGCACCGCCGCCGTACGGCGCCCGGTGCGCTGAGGGCCGCCGGGCAGTCGAGCGGGCGCCGCACTGGTTGGCCGGGGCGAGGCGAGGCACGTACACTGCCCTGTCTGGGCCTACCGCCCGGCCGCGGCGCGCCCTCAGTCGGCACGCGACGGTCAGCGGTCCGGTCCGTGAAGGGCAGTGGCTCAACTGGCAGAGCTCCGGTCTCCAAAACCGGCGGTTGGGGGTTCGAGTCCCTCCTGCCCTGCGACCGACAATCGACGCTAGCCGAAGCGCAAGACCGATGAGCAAAAGGACGTGCACGTGACCAGCCAGACCACGACACCGGCGACGCAGCCCGCATCGGGCGGCAAGGGCGGCCGCGGCAAGGGCCGGGTCGGACGGTCGAAGCTGTTCGTCCGCGAGACCGTCGCCGAGATGCGGAAGGTCATCTACCCGACCCGTCGGGAGCTGATCAGCTACACCCTCGTCGTCCTCGCGTTCGTCATCGCGCTGGTGCTGATCATCTCGGCGCTCGACTTCGCGTTCTCCGACCTGGTCCTGCGCATCTTCGGCTGACCGGCCCTCGCTCACTAGCAAAGGAATCCCGTAACCGTGTCCCAGTCCCCCGTTTCCGATCAAGCGGCCCCCGCGGGCGAGGTAGCGGCTGACGCCGCCGTGCTCGACGGTGCCGCGGTGGACGAGGCCGACGAGACGCGCGCGATCGACGCGGACGCCGCCGGGGTCCCCGACCCGGCGGACACCGTGGCCGCCGACGGCGACTCCGCTCCGGCGAACGGCGACTCCTCTGCGGCGAACGGCGACTCCGCTCCGGCGGACGGCGCCCCCGCCGACGGCGCCGAGGAGGTCGAGGAGGAGGACGACGAGCTCACCCGCGCCATCTCCGACGCCCCCGGCGAGTGGTACGTCGTGCACACCTACGCCGGCTACGAGGGCAAGGTGAAGGCCAACCTGGAGAGCCGGATCCAGTCGCTCAACATGGAGGACCGGATCTACCAGGTCGAGGTGCCCACCGACGAGGTGACCGAGATCAAGTCCGGCAAGCGCCAGCTCGTCACCACCAAGCGGTTCCCCGGCTACGTGCTCGTCCGGATGGACCTCGACGACGAGTCGTGGGGCGCCGTACGGCACACCCCCAACGTCACGGGCTTCGTCGGGTCGGGCTCGCACCCGGTGCCGCTGTCCAAGGACGAGGTGATCCGGATCCTCGTGCCGAAGCAGGAGAAGTCCAAGCCGGCACCCAAGCTGGAGTTCGAGGTCGGCGAGTCGGTCATCGTCACCGAC
This sequence comes from Mycobacteriales bacterium, assembly GCA_035645255.1. Lineage (GTDB taxonomy): Bacteria > Actinomycetota > Actinomycetes > BP-191 > BP-191 > DASQMY01. Next base: position 4,620 of record DASQMY010000245.1, on the reverse strand, counting down.
GGCCCGTTCGCGACGCTCAACGCGTCGATCAACGAGATCAACGTCGACTCGCAGAAGCTCAAGGTGCTCGTCTCGATCTTCGGCCGGGAGACCCCGGTCGAGCTGTCGTTCAACCAGGTCGCAAAGATCTAGGTCGCCGGAGCCGGGACGCCGGCGCCACCCATCTCACCGAGGAAGAGTCATGCCCCCCAAGAAGAAGCTCGCGGCCGTCATCAAGCTGCAGATCAACGCCGGCGCGGCGACCCCGGCGCCGCCCGTCGGTCCCGCGCTCGGCCAGCACGGCGTCAACATCATGGAGTTCTGCAAGCAGTACAACGCCGCGACCGAGTCGCAGCGGGGCATGGTCGTCCCGGTGGAGATCTCGGTCTTCGAGGACCGGTCGTTCACGTTCGTCACGAAGACGCCGCCGGCGGCGAAGCTGCTGCTCAAGGCCGCCGGGATCGACTCCGGCTCCGGCGTACCGCAGAAGACGAAGGTCGGCTCGGTCACGAAGGCGCAGCTCCGCGAGATCGCCGAGACGAAGATGCCTGACCTCAACGCCCGCGACATCGAGGCGGCCGAGAAGATCATCGCCGGCACGGCGCGGTCGATGGGCATCAACGTCAGGTAGCGCAGAGCAGTACGAGGACACCGCAGGACGTGGGAGGGCCGACCCGGCCCGCCTGGACCACACTTCACCCATCACAGAAGAGAGCGACCGTGAAGCGCAGCAAGGGTTACCAGAAGGCCAGCGAGCTGATCAACCAGGACAAGCTCTACACGCCGCTCGAGGCCGTCAAGATCGCCAAGCAGTTCCCGACCAAGAAGTTCGCCGAGACCGTCGAGGTCGCCGTCCGCCTGGGTGTCGACCCGCGGAAGGCCGACCAGATGGTCCGCGGCACGGTCAACCTGCCGCACGGCACCGGCAAGACCGCCCGCGTGGCGGTGTTCGCGACCGGTGAGAAGGCCGAGCAGGCTCGAGCGGCGGGAGCCGACATCGTCGGCGGTGACGAGCTCATCGAGCAGGTCGCCGGCGGCATGCTCGACTTCGACGCGGCGGTCGCGACGCCAGACCTGATGGGCAAGGTGGGCAAGCTCGGCCGGGTGCTCGGTCCGCGCGGCCTGATGCCAAACCCGAAGACCGGCACCGTCACCAACGACGTCGCCAAGGCCGTCAGCGACATCAAGGGCGGCAAGATCGAGTACCGCGTCGACCGCCAGGGCAACCTGCACCTGATCATCGGCAAGACGACCTTCGACGAGGCCCAGCTGGTGGAGAACTACGCCGCCGCGCTCGACGAGGTCGTCCGCGCCAAGCCGTCCGCCGCCAAGGGCCGCTACCTCCGCAAGATCACGATGTCGACGACCATGGGTCCCGGCATCCCGGTCGACTCGACCAAGCTGCGCAACCTGATGGAGGACCCGGCGCAGGCCAACGCGTAGCTCACCGGTCGGTTAGCCTGACGTCCGGCCTTCGTTGCACGACCGCTCCCAGGGGGAACCACCACCCATGCGCCGTCCGCTCCGCTGCACTGCCGCCGTACTCGCACTCGGGCTGACGCTCGTCGGGTGCGGGGGCGACAAGAAGAAGTCCGCACCGCAGGCACCGGTGACCGCCGCCGCGTCGTCCTCGGCACCCGCAGCGAGCGCGGCACCTACGGCGTCCGCGTCCGAGAGCCCGAGCGCGAGCGCCACCGCGGCGGCTTCCCCGTCCGAGCCGCCGGCCGGCGAAGACGGTCAGCAGGTCGTCCGGGCGTCCAGCGCGAAGGTGACGGCCGAGGGCAGCGCGAAGTTCACGATGACGATGAAGGCCGGCCCGGTCGTCGTGCAGGCGCGCGGCGCCCAGCGCTTCAAGGCGCCGGTCCAGGCACGGACGACCATGAGCATCGAGGGCGCCGGCAAGGACGTGCAGAAGATGGAGTCGCTGCTCACCGAGAAGGCGATGTACATCAAGTTCCCGCCCAACCTCGCGGCGCAGCTGCCGGGCAAGAAGCCGTGGCTGAAGATGACGTTCGCCGACCTGGAGAAGGCGGGCGGCGTCGACATGAAGCAGCTGCTCGAGCAGAGCCAGCAGAGCAGCCCGGACGCCTACCTCAAGATGCTGACCGCGGCGGGTGACATCAAGCAGGTCGGGACCAAGGCGATCCGCGGCGAGCAGACGACGCAGTACGCCGGGACGATCCAGCCGGAGGACCTCGCCAAGGCGTTCACCGGCAAGCTGCGGGAGCAGTACAGCACCATGCTCGAGAGCATGAAGGCCGGCCCGATCAAGATGGACGTCTGGGTGGCTGCGGACGGGCTGCCTCGGCGGGTGCACCAGGTGATGACGCTGCAGGGCCAGCAGATGGACATGACCATGGACCTGTTCGACTTCGGCACCAAGGTCGACGTCCAGCCGCCGGCGGCGGCGCAGACCACTGACATGTCCGAGCTGATGAAGAAGTCGAAGGGTTAGCGTCGCACCGCTTTGACCTGACGGGGAGCGCCGCCGTACCCTGCGAGGAGCCAAAGACCGCCGGTTGCCGTGTTCGCACGGCCGAAGGTCCCGCGACGAGCGGGCATCCCGCGCAGGTGTGACGTAGCAGTTCGAGTCGTCGGTACGACGACCGTGCCGCCCCGTGCGCTCCTGCGCCGGGGCGTTTCTCGTTGTCGGGGCCGGGTCCAGCCCGGCGCCGAAACCCGACAGGAGGCCCATGGGGAGGCCCGACAAGACCGCTGCGGTGGCAGAGATCGCCGACGCGTTCCGCGAGTCGTCGGCTGCCGTGCTCACCGAGTACCGCGGCCTGCGCGTCAAGGAGCTCACCGAGCTCCGGAGTGCTCTCGGCGTCGACGTGCGATACGCCGTCGTCAAGAACACGCTGAGCAAGATCGCAGCCCGTGAGGCCGGCCTCGCCGACCTCGAGGCGCTGCTCGAGGGCCCAACCGCGATCGCCTTCATCAAGGGCGACCCGGTGGACGCCGCCAAGGGCATCCGCGACTTCGCCAAGACCCACCCGCTGCTGGTGGTCAAGGGCGGCGTGATGGAGGGCAAGACGCTCTCCCCGGATGACGTCACCAAGATCGCGTCGCTGGAGAGCCGCGAGGTCCTCCTCGCCAAGCTGGCCGGCGCGATGCAGGCGACCATGGCGCAGGCGCTCTACGCCTTCACCGCGCTGCCGGTCAAGGCCGCCCAGCTCGCTGAAGCGCTGCGCCAGAAGGCCGAGGCCGACCCGTCGATCCTGCGCGGAGGCGCCGGCACGCCGGCACCCGCCGAGGTCGCCGTCGACGCCGACGCGCCGGCCGACGCCGAGGCACCCGCCGACGCGACCGCCGAGGCACCCGCCGAGGCACCAACGGACACACCTGCCGACGCACCTGCCGACGCGACCGACGAGGCACCACCCGCCGCGGGCACCACCGAGACCGAGGCGTAGCCGAGGTCTGACGGCGAACGCCGCACCACCCACCCGACAGACTCACGGCCGACGGCCAAAGACGAAAGGACCGCCATCATGGCGAAGCTCAGCACCGACGAGCTGCTCGACGCGTTCAAGGAGATGACGCTGATCGAGCTCAGCGAGTTCGTGAAGCAGTTCGAGGACACCTTCGGTGTCACCGCAGCAGCACCGGTCGCCGTAGCGGCGAGCGGCGGCGGCGGTGGCGGCGAGGCCGCCCCGGTCGAGGAGGAGAAGGACGAGTTCGACGTCATCCTCGAGGCGGCCGGCGACAAGAAGATCCAGGTCATCAAGGAGGTGCGCGCCCTCACCAACCTCGGTCTCAAGGAGGCCAAGGACCTGGTCGACGGCGCCCCCAAGGCCGTTCTGGAGAAGGTCACCAAGGAGGCTGCCGAGAAGGGCAAGGCAGCCCTCGAAGGTGCCGGCGCCACGGTCACCCTCAAGTAGCTCCACCGCACCTCGCCCGTACGTCGGGGCGGCTCGCCTCCGGGTGGCCGCCCCGTCGGCGTGTCGGGGCCGTTCCGGAGCAACGGCGGTCGCGAGCGGTTGCTGGTCAGCGAGCCACCATTCCCCCTAGCCTCGGCGCATGACCGCTCCGACCCGGGCGTCGACCGACCCGCCGGCCGTCGTGGGCCGGCGGCCTCCCGGCCCGCTCGCGGACTTCGTCAGTCGGGTGTGGCTGCAGCCCGCCGGCGCTCCGGCGCGCGGCCGTGAGCTGCGCCTGCCCACAGGCGACGTCGACCTGGTGGTCGACGTCAGGCGCGCGGACATCCTCGTCTGCGGACCGTCGACGCGGCCGGCAGTCCTCGACGGGGAGTCGGACGGCGAGCTGATGGGAGCGGTACTCCGCGTCGGCGCGGCCGCTGCGCTTCTCCGTACGCCGCTCGCGGACCTCAGGAACCAGTGCGTGCCGCTCGGCGAGCTGCGTCCGGCAGCGGCGCATGTCCTCGCCCGAAGGCCGGCGCGGGGAGGTGCGGGTGCGAGGCTGGCCACGTTCGAGCTGGCGCTGACGCAGCTGTTCGTCGGCGGCTCGGTCACGCGCGATCCGGTCGCGTCCCGTGCAGCGGCGCACATCCAGCAGCGGCCGGGCGACGTTCGCGTCGACGGGCTGGGGAAGGCGTTCGGTCTGTCCGCGCGGCGGATGCAGCAGATCTTCCGGGTCGAGGTCGGGCTGCCGGCCAAGTCCTACCAGCGCCTGCACCGCTTC